>NC_006270.3:100000-157500 GCF_000011645.1 Bacillus licheniformis DSM 13 = ATCC 14580 | reverse complement strand
AAGACCGCCGACCGGCCAGTTTAATAAAGACGTACTCGATGTTGCTAAACAGTACGGCTACACCGTTGTTCATTATAGTATTAACTCGGATGACTGGACGAACCCGGGGGTTCAAAAGATCGTCCAAAACGTAAATGGAACGGTAAACGCCGGTGACATCGTGCTCTTTCACGCTTCAGATTCCGCCAAACAAACAAAAGAAGCCCTGCCAGAGATCGTGCACCATCTCAGAAGCAAGGGGCTCAAAAACGTAACAGTCAGCGAATTAATCGCAAATACGGATGCAAAATCTTCAGAAGTAAAGTAGCAGCCGGTCTAAGCGCGTGCCTGAAATTTTGGCAGCATTAAAAGCTGAAAAGCGTTGCAGGCTAATAAAGGAAGCAGCATTAAATAGAGCCAGTCCTCTTCATTGACCCTTAACGCCGGGAACCACTCCATCACAGTAAAAACAAACATTAGAAATAATGCGGAAACGAACGTTTTTTTAGAGGACTGTTTTTGCTTTGCATAAGCGGCCGCAATGCCTACCGCCAAAATAAAGAGCGGCAGCCAAATGTACGGAATGATGGAGCCTCCATCTTTTTCAAAAAACAGAAAGCGCAAGTAAACCAAGTCAAACGCGACAAATATAATCAAAAACAGCTGAATCGAATTCCACAAAGAATGAGATCTGAAAATTTCCAGTGCAAAGCGGTGAATCGTTAAGAAAATCACAAATCCCATTTGAGCAATCACGCTAAAGATCATGCCAACCCCGATAAACCAGAAAAGAACAGACAGAATCTCCAATACCTCGAAGGAAAGAAACAGCTCCTTATATCTTCCCCACTCTATGGCAAAACCGACAATACTTGTAGTCAAAGCTCCGACACCCAATACGGAAAAGAAAAATCGGACGAGATTACGGCTTTTCATTGTAGACTTCCCAACCCCTAAATAAACCGCTGTAACAGCGATATTTTGTTATGTATAAATTTTTAAAAGACATTCATATTAAAGGTAAGACGAGTTTTCGAAAGGAGCTTAAGCATGTTCAAGACCGCAATGCTATCGATAAGCTGTTTTCTGTTTCTATCTGTAACAGCTTGTGCTCCCACGGACCAAGCAGCTGAGATGGACTATGATCAAACCAAAAAAATGGTTGTCGATATATTAAAGACAGATGACGGAAAAAAAGCGATTCAAGAAATATTAAATGATGACAAATTAAATGAAACACTTGTAATGGATGAAAAAACTGTCAAAGAAACCGTTGAAAAAACAATGACCTCCAAAAAAGGAGCTGAATTTTGGAAAAAAGTCTTTGAAGATCCAAAATTCGCTGAAGGCTTTGCCAAAACACTTCAAAATGAACATGAAAAAGTGCTGAAAAAACTGATGAAAGATCCTGAGTACCAAAAAATGCTGATGCAGGTCATGCAGGATCCTGAAATGGCCAAAAAATACGGTGAACTTGTCAGAAGCCAGGAATTCCGAAGCCACCTGCAGGAAGTCATATCTGACACTCTGACAAGCCCTCTTTACAGAAAGCAGTTTGAAGAGGAACTGAAAAAAGCTGCTGCTGAAAGCATGAAAGAAGAAATGAAAGGCGGCGAAGAAAAACAAAGCTGAGCCGCTTTTCATTCCCTAAAAGCTTCTTCTGCGGAGGAAGCTTTTTTTGCTCTTTAAGCTTTTGCGCCAATGCTTTCGTCGATTTTTTTGGCGATATCCAAATAAATGGCGCCGGTCGGGTGGCTTTCATCATAAACGGACGGCGCAAATTCGCTGTCATCCCAATCCGGCTGCTTCAGCGGAATTTTGCCCAGAATTGGAACGCCTAGTTCCTCTGCGAGCTTTTCGCCTCCGCCTTTGCCGAATACATATTCTTTCTCGCCTGTTTTGACGCTTTCGTAATAAGCCATATTTTCAACGATCCCCACGATTTCATGATCGGTCTTCAAGGCCATCGCGCCCGCTCTTGCAGCGACAAACGCGGCAGTAGGGTGCGGCGTCGACACGATCACCTCTTTGCAGCTTGGAAGCATTGAGTGAACATCAAGCGCTACATCGCCTGTTCCCGGCGGCAGGTCTAAGATAATATAATCGACATCCCCCCATTCAACCTCATGGAAGAAGTTATTCAGCATTTTTCCAAGCATGGGGCCTCTCCAAATGACAGGGGCATTGTCTTCTACAAAGAATCCCATCGAAATCACTTTGACCCCGAATCTTTCAACCGGCACGACCTTTTCTCCTTCGATCGTCGGCCGTACAGTGATTCCCATCATATCCGGAACACTGAAACCGTAAATATCGGCGTCGATTAATCCGACTTTCTTTCCGATTCGCGCCAGGGACACAGCCAAATTGACCGACACCGTCGACTTGCCGACGCCGCCTTTGCCGCTTGCCACAGCTAAAAACACAGGCTGTTTTTCACTATTCAGCAGAGATTGATCCTGCCCTTTGGCAGACTCTTGATAACTCATTACGACTTCTTCGGGCAGCTCCTCAAAACGCAGGCCGACCGTCTCTGCACCGGCTTCTTTCAACCGTATGACGATTTCCTGCTGAAGCTGCATTTGTTCGGCAGATCCCGTTTTTGCGAGCGCCACCTTTACGCTGACGTGCCGTTTTTCGGGTTTTATTTTAATTTCTTTTACGGCATCCAGCTCTCTGAGCGGCTTGTGAAGAAATGGCTCGTCCAAATCGCCGACTATCTTTTTTACATCGTCTTCTCGCAACATTGATCTCACCCTTTGTTGTATTCGTTTACAAAATAAGTATAGCATATCTTTCCTTATAGTGTCTTTGACACAAAAAGAAACCCTCTTATTCAGGAGGGTCTCTGTCTTCTGTAAAGTAGCGCAATACGCCTTTATAAACGGATGCTGCGATTTTGTCCTGATATTTGGGCTTGGCCAGCTGTTTTGCCTCTTCCGGGTTAGACAAAAACCCGATTTCGACAAGGGCCCCGGGCTTTTTAACATTTTGCATCAAATAAATTCCGTGTATCCGCTTTGCCTTCCGCGTCGTGTTTTCAAGATTATGTCTTAATTCATCCTGAATAAACTTGGCGGCCCGTTCATTCTCTTCATATTGCCCGTAATAGAAGCTTTGCGCACCGCTCCATCGCGCGGAAGGAATCGCATTCAAATGGATGCTGAGGTAAAGATCGGCTTCAGAATTGTTGATCATATCGACCCTCTTCCGCAAGTCTTCAGCTTTTCTTCTGCTGAGTCCCCTCGTTTCTTCAGGAGCGAGATCATGATCGTCCTCCCGCGTCAGCATCACCAAGGCGCCCTGCTCCTGGAGATAGTCCCTGATTCTTAGGGATACTTCAAGAGCCACGTCTTTTTCAAGGAGTTCACCGCTTGATGCCCCTCCATCGGCGCCCCCGTGTCCAGGATCAATATAAATGATTTTGCCGCTCAGCGGAAGATTCCATGACCGCCAAGAATCATCATTGTTGAATTGATATTGAAATAAACATAATAAAACGACAAAGCCGAGTAAAAACCCGAGCCATTTTATTTTTTTCTTCATCCCTTTCCCTCCCGCTCGTCCTTACTACAAGATATGGGACAAGGAAAGGAAATATGATTAAGCTTGGCCTCACTTTTTCATAAAACTTTGTTTTATCTGAGCCGAAGCTTAAAGCGTCTTTCCCGCTGGCTGAAGCCTTCCTTCCACCAGCTTTGGATGAAGTATTCGCAGGCATAATAGAGCGGTTCATAAGCAGCTTGAACATTAAAAGCCTCAGACCAGCTGACAGCATATTCATAAAGCTCGTGCAGTAGCTGTTTTTCTTCTTTTTCTGAGCGGATCATCGCTCGATGAACGGGTTCTCCGTGATAGCCGAACTTCCCGTACTCGGCTCCCAGCAAATATGCCTCAATGGCAAAGTCGATGCAGCCGTCATATAAGATATCCGTATGCTTAGAAAAAAAGTGAAAAAGAGGAGCAAAGCATTCCTCTGCAGAATTCAGCATTTTTTCCAAAGACAGTTCGCGCAGAAGCTGTTTTTCCAAATTGATCTGCTTCTTTTGTTTTTCATTGTTAAAAGATACGACCGTCCCCATAGAAACCGCCTCCTTTTTACCTTGTATTGTGCAGTCAGGAGCCGGAAATCATGCTCTTCTAAGGAAGGGAAACGGAGGAAGAAGCCGAAAATATTAGAAGAGGTGAGATGAGTGAAAGGATTGTTTCAATATAATTGGGAAGTTCGACATGCATGGTTTAAGTGGTGCCTCAGCCAGCCGCAAGAGGAGCTGGTCAAGAAGCGTTCAGGCGGAATGGGAAGCATTAAGAAAAATCTGTTTCATATTGTAGATGTGGAAGTAAGCTGGATCTACGCCATTTTAGAAAAACCGGATATTCAACCTGATTACTCTCATTACCAGACGATTCAGCAGATCGCTCGGTTTTCCGACCTGCACCGCTCAGAAATAGAAAGTGTAATTTTTAATTATTCCAGCGCCTTCGAACATCTGCCGGTTAAAGCGGCTTGGTCAGACGAAGTCTGTACGCAAGGCGATATTTTAAGGCATTTAATCGCACACGAGATCCACCATATCGGCCAAATCTCCGTCTGGACGAGGGAATCGGGCTCTGCTCCAGTATCCGCTTCATATATAGGGCGGAAAATATAATAAAAAAACTCCCAAACCAAATGGCTTGAGAGTTTTTGAAACGCCAGAAATTAACGTTTTGAGAACTGAGGTGCACGGCGTGCGCCTTTAAGTCCGTATTTTTTACGCTCTTTCATACGTGCGTCACGAGTCAGTAGACCGGCACGTTTTAGAGTTGAACGGTATTCCGGATCTGCTTCAAGCAAAGCGCGGGCGATACCGTGACGGATTGCTCCAGCTTGACCGGAGAAGCCGCCTCCATGTACGTTTACTAAAACGTCATAAGTACCAGCTGTTTCAGTCAAAGTTAATGGTTGTTTGATATCTTCGATTAGAGCTGCAGATGGGATGTGCTCGCTGATTTCACGATTATTCACGATGATACGGCCTTCTCCTGGAACTAAACGCACGCGCGCTACAGAGCTTTTACGACGGCCAGTACCGTAATATTGAACCTGTGCCAAATTGGTAACCTCCTTTTTAATTAACCGCGAAGTTCGTAAACTTCAGGTTTTTGTGCTTGGTGTGGATGCTCAGAACCACGGTATACATTCAATTTTTTGAACATTTGACGACCTAGAGAACCTTTTGGAAGCATGCCTTTGATCGCAAGTTCAAGCATTTTCTCAGGGTAGTTTGTACGCATTTCAAGAGCAGTTCTTGATTTTAAACCGCCTGGATGTTGAGTGTGACGGTAGTAGATTTTGTCCGTTAACTTTTTACCAGTTAACTCGATTTTTTCAGCGTTGATGATGATCACATGATCTCCAGTGTCAACGTGTGGTGTGTAAGTTGGTTTATGTTTTCCGCGAAGGATAGATGCAACTTCAGTAGAAAGACGTCCTAGCGTCTTGCCAGCAGCATCAACAACTAACCACTTGCGTTCAATATTACTTGCGTTAGCCATAGGTGTTGTACGCATTAAATTTCCCTCCTAAATGATCTGCCATTTTCAATAAACTTCAATTACGTTCTATTTCAAAACACAATAAGTTTCCGGGGCTTATCGTGGGGTTGAAATACATACCATATGATATCTTATAACTTTCTGTACTCTCTGTCAAGAAAATGTTACACCTGGTTTAGTTGTCATAGATAACACGCCATAAATATAAGCCGTGTGCCGGTGCAGTGCGCCCTGCGGCATCGCGGTTTTTGGCAAGAATCATCTTTTCAATGTCACCAGGGGAAAATTTGCCGGTTCCTACATCAAGAAGCGTACCGGCAATGATTCTAACCATGTTATACAAAAATCCGCTTCCCACAATTCTCATCTGCAGTCCGTCCCCTGTGTCAGACCATTCCAGTTCATGGACCGTTCTGACTTTATCCTTCACTTCGGTTTTGGTCGCACAAAAGCTTGTGAAGTCATGGGTTCCGACCAGATAGCGGGAGGCTTCCTTAACTTTCTCCATATCAAGGTCATAAGGAACATGGTATGCATAGTAGCGTTTAAAAACGTCCGGATGTCTGCCCCTGTATATCATATACCGGTATTCTTTTCTTTTCGCAGAAAACCTCGCATGAAATTGATCATTGACAGCTTCCGCCTTGCGGACCGATATATCATCGGGCAGCAGGGCATTCAATGCATACGGCCATTTCGCCTCAGGAATGGATAGCGGACTGTCAAAATGAATCGTCTGTCCGACTGCGTGGACGCCGCTGTCGGTGCGCCCGGATGAAACGACAGGAATACGCTCCTTCGCTTTATGGAGCGTTTGCAGCGCTTTTTCAAGCTCATCCTGAATCGTTCTTTGCCCAGGCTGCACTTGGTAGCCGTAAAAAAGGTGTCCGTCATATGAAATCGTGCACTTCATTCTCATCGTCCATCACCTAAGTCCGCAATAAAATTAGCAAAACGCCAAGAACAGCTAAAATGAGGAGCACGGAAGTATCCTTCCATTTCCATGTCAGCTGCCTGTATTTTGTACGGCCTTCTCCTCCCCTGTATCCTCGCGCCTCCATCGCGGTTGCAAGCTCTTCAGCTCTTTTAAAGGCACTGACAAAAAGCGGGACAAGGAGAGGAACGATCGCTTTGACGCGTTCTTTGACCGGGCCGTTCGCAAAATCGACGCCTCTTGCCATTTGCGCTTTCATGATCTTATCCGTCTCTTCGATCAAAGTCGGTATAAATCTGAGGGAGATGGACATCATGAGAGCGAGTTCATGGACGGGAAGCTTCAATTTTTTAAACGGACCGAGCAAATGCTCCAAACCATCGGTCACTTCGATTGGAGTCGTCGTCAATGTTAAAATCGTTGTGATCATGATGAGGTAAACAAAGCGCAGAGAAATAAAAATCCCTTGAACAAGCCCCTGTTCATAAATTTTAAACAGGCCGAGATCGGCGAGAACCGGTCCTTCCCTTGTCATAAAAATATGAAGCAGAAACGTAAACAGCACAATCCAGAACACCGGCTTCATTCCTTTTATAAGGAATCGCACCGGAACGCCTGACAAAGCGGCGGCTGCAACCGTAAACAGGCCGAGCAATGCATATGTTTCCGTATTATTCGCGAAAAAAACGATAAAGACAAAAAGGAAAATGGTTAACAGCTTTGTACGCGGATCGAGCCGATGAATGACCGATTTCCCGGGTACGTATTTGCCGATAATGATATTGTCCATCATAGGGCATTTTCCTCCTGAAAAAGAGCTTTAACTTCGGAGGCTGCTTCTTCAATCGTCAAAATCGGCGCTTTGAACGTAATCCCCAGCGTCTCTTCAAGGCGTTTTTGGAATTTAATCGTTTCCGGCAAATCAAGCCCTAAAGCGGCAATGTCGTCTTTCCTTGAAAAAAGCTCCCGCGGCGTCCCTTTTGCTTTGACCGTCCCTTTATGCATCACAATCAGTTCATCTGCATACGCTGCCGCGTCTTCCATACTGTGGGTGACGAGAATTGTCGTCAGGTTCCTCTGCTTATGGAGGCTGTAGAACATGTCCATGATCTCCTTGCGGCCTCTTGGGTCAAGCCCTGCCGTCGGTTCATCGAGGACAAGAACCTCAGGCTCCATCGCCAGCACTCCCGCAATGGCCACGCGGCGCATTTGCCCTCCGCTTAGTTCAAACGGAGACCTGTCGGACAGCTCTGCACCCAAACCTACCAGCTTCAGCATTTCCCTCGCTTTTTCTTCCGCCTTTTCCCGGCTCATGCCAAAGTTGATCGGACCGAATGCGATATCCTTTAAAATTGTTTCTTCAAACAGCTGATGTTCAGGAAACTGAAAGACAATGCCGACCTTTTTCCGCAAAGCTTTTAGATGTTTATTCTTTTTGCCTGCTTCAAGAACGTCCTCGCCGAGGCGTATCTGTCCTTTTGTCGGTTTTAAAAGCCCGTTCAGGTGCTGAAGCAAAGTCGATTTTCCCGATCCTGTATGGCCGATTACGGCGACATAGCTTCCTTCTTTAATCACAGCGTTGACATCATAGATCGCCAGGCGTTCAAAAGGCGTTTTCATCTGGTATCGGTGCTCTACATCTTTGATTTCAATGTCCATAGCTCATTCACCAATCCTTCTTGTGTCAGATGATCGCCTTTCAGAGCCAGACCGCTTTCCTTCAGCATTTGGGTGAGCTGAAAAGAAAATGGCAAATCAAGCCCGATTTTAATCAGATCTTGATTCAGACGAAAGACTTCCTGCGGCGTGCCTTCGGCAAATTTTCTACCGCTGTTCATGACGATGATCCGGTCGGCCTTCGCGGCTTCGTTTAAGTCATGGGTAATCGAAATGACCGTAACCATTCCTTGGTCTTTCAGCCTTCTGACCGTATCCAGCACTTCTTCCCGCCCCATCGGGTCGAGCATGGAAGTCGCTTCGTCGAGAATCATGATGTCAGGCCGGGCAGCAAGCACTCCCGCAATCGCAACACGCTGCTTTTGTCCTCCCGAGAGATGGTGCGGCTCTTGATCGAGAAATTCTTGCATGTTCACCTGTTGAACGGCCCAATCCACCCTTTCCACCATGTCTTCTCTTGGAACTCCGCTGTTTTCTAAACCAAAAGCCACATCATCGCGGACGGTTGTCCCGACAAATTGGTTATCCGGATTTTGAAACACCATGCCGACCTTTTTTCGGACATCCCAGACCGTCTCTTCCGTCAGCTTGATACCGCCTACTTTAATCGATCCTTCATCAGGCAGAATCAGTCCGTTTAAAGCACGGGCGAGCGTCGACTTTCCTGAACCGTTGTGACCGACGATCGCAAGCCATTCTCCTTTCGACACATGGAAAGATACGTGATCAAGCGCAGGCCTGTCTGCATCTTTCTGGTAGCGAAACGTGATATCTTCTGCAGCGATTAATCGCTCTTGATTCATTTGCCCGTCCGGCCTCCTCTCCTCTAAAGCTCTGCTTTTCTGACTATTCTTTTATCATAGAAAATTCCCCGGTATCTAAAAAAAGGGCATAGATCCAGTTAAAAACTGTCCCGCCCTTCTTTAGACACACAAAATATGTGATTAAACCAATTCGATGATAGCCATTGGTGCTCCGTCACCACGGCGAGGACCAAGCTTCATAATACGTGTGTATCCGCCTTGGCGCTCTTCATAACGAGGTGCTACATCAGAGAAAAGTTTTTGAAGTGCATCTTGGTTTTTCTCTGCATCTGCAACCTCATTGCGGATGTATGCAGCTGCTTGGCGGCGTGCGTGTAAATCTCCGCGCTTGCCAAGTGTAATCATTTTTTCTACAACAGAGCGAAGTTCTTTCGCGCGAGCTTCTGTTGTTTCAATTCTCTCGTTGATGATCAAGTCTGTTGTAAGATCACGCAGCATTGCTTTACGCTGTGCACTAGTGCGTCCTAGTTTTCTGTATGACATGTGGTGTCCCCTCCTTTATTGAAATACTCTATCTGAAATAAAAAACACACGAAAATCCTAGTTCACATGGAAACTAGTCAATCGTCTTTGCGAAGGCCAAGTCCAAGTTCTTCAAGTTTCGCTTTTACTTCTTCAAGCGACTTGCGGCCCAGGTTGCGAACTTTCATCATATCTTCTTCAGTTTTGTTCGCAAGTTCTTGAACTGTATTGATTCCTGCACGCTTCAAGCAGTTGTAAGAACGGACTGAAAGATCGAGTTCTTCAATAGTCATTTCAAGAACTTTTTCTTTTTGATCCTCTTCTTTTTCTACCATGATTTCAGCGTGCTGAGCTTCGTCGGTCAAACCGACAAAAATATTAAGGTGTTCAGTCAAAATCTTTGAACCAAGTGCAATAGCTTCTTTTGGTCCAGTGCTTCCATCTGTCCATACGTCAAGCGTAAGTTTGTCATAGTTTGTAATCTGACCCACACGAGTATTCTCAACTTGATAAGATACGCGAGAAACAGGTGTAAAGATGGAATCAATCGGGATGACGCCAATCGGCTGATCGTCTCTTTTATTCGCGTCAGCTGGTGTATACCCGCGACCTCTTTGAGCAGTTAAGCGAACTCGAAAACTCGCATTTTGGCCAAGAGTCGCAATGTGAAGATCAGGATTCAAAATCTCAACATCACTGTCGTGGGTAATATCAGCAGCTGTTACAACTCCTTCACCCTGAACATCAATCTCAAGCGTCTTCTCTTCTTCAGAGTAGATTTTCAGTGCAAGTTTTTTAATGTTTAAGATAATCGTTGTAACATCTTCAACAACGCCTTCGATCGTCGAGAATTCATGCAGTACACCATCTATTTGGATCGATGTTACAGCGGCACCAGGGAGTGAGGATAAAAGGATACGACGTAAGGAGTTACCCAAAGTTGTACCATATCCACGCTCAAGTGGCTCTACGACAAATTTACCATACTTGGCATCGTCGCTGATTTCAACCGTTTCGATTTTTGGTTTTTCAATCTCGATCATTTCATAAAACCCTCCTTCAAAACGTCGAAACCCCGGAAAGAATTTCTCTGATTCTATCCGAAATTCCCCATTGTTTAGTCCCGTATGTGCTCAGGCAACGAGTGTGCATTCGTTTTATAAATTAACTGTATCATAACCCATTATTGACAGGGACACAAAATCTATACAAACAAATTACACGCGGCGACGTTTTGGCGGACGGCATCCGTTATGAGGAACAGGCGTTACGTCTCTGATCGCTGTAACTTCTAGTCCAGCAGCTTGAAGTGCACGAATTGCAGCTTCACGGCCGGAACCTGGTCCTTTTACAGTAACTTCAAGAGTTTTAAGTCCATGTTCGATAGAACCTTTAGCAGCTGTTTCAGCAGCCATTTGTGCAGCGAATGGAGTGGATTTTTTAGAACCTTTAAATCCTAAAGCTCCGGCACTTGACCAAGAAAGAGCATTGCCATGAACATCTGTGATAGTAACAATCGTGTTGTTGAAAGTTGAACGGATATGAGCAATTCCAGATTCAATATTCTTTTTCACGCGACGTTTACGCGTGTTTGTTTTACGTGCAGCAGCCATTGTTTAATTACCTCCCTTGCTTATTTTTTCTTGTTAGCTACAGTACGACGCGGACCTTTACGAGTACGCGCGTTATTTTTAGTATTTTGACCGCGAACAGGCAATCCGCGACGATGACGAATTCCGCGGTAGCTTCCGATTTCGATCAGACGTTTGATGTTAAGAGACACTTCACGGCGAAGGTCACCTTCTACTTTCAATTTGTCGATCACGTCACGGATTTTACCAAGTTCTTCTTCAGTCAAATCACGAACGCGAGTATCTTCAGAAACTCCAGCTTCTTTTAAGATTTGCTGAGCCGTTGTACGACCGATTCCAAAGATGTATGTTAATGAAATAACAACACGTTTATCACGTGGGATATCTACACCAGCAATACGAGCCATCTCTCTCGCACCTCCTTAAAAATTATCCTTGTTTTTGTTTATGCTTTGGATTTTCACAGATCACCATTACTTTTCCTTTTCTGCGAATGACCTTGCATTTTTCACAGATCGGTTTAACTGATGGTCTCACTTTCATGTGTTTCCAACCTCCTTCAATTTCCGGAGTGCTTTATTTGTAACGGTACGTAATTCTACCACGAGTTAAGTCATATGGAGATAATTCTACCGTAACTTTGTCTCCAGGTAAAATGCGAATGAAGTGCATGCGGATTTTACCAGATACGTGAGCCAAAACCGTGTGGCCATTCTCAAGTTCAACTTTGAACATTGCGTTTGGCAGCGTTTCGACTACAGTACCTTCCACTTCAATTACATCGTCTTTCGCCATTCAAGTGTTCTCCCTTCTTCAAATCAGTAACTTGCTCTCTGACAAATTTCAAAAGAGAAAATCTCAATTTTCCGTTTGTCACACGCCCTGTTTCGTTTATACTGTTCTGAACTTCCGGAGATACGCAATCATAAAAGGTTAAATGATTGATATTCTTTTTCTTAGGAGAATGAAATTTACGCTTTTCTCCGTCTGCTACCAGCACATGATGATGATCGACTATATCAATAACAACTGCGTATTGGTTCATTTCGCGGCCTCTTGTCATGCGTACGAACTGTCCAATTTCAGGTGTTTTCCGATACATCTCATTTCACCTAGGCTTTTGTCAGTATCTCAAAACCGGCATCCGTAATGGCAATCGTGTGTTCAAAGTGAGCACACTTCTTCCCGTCCACAGTTACAACCGTCCAGTTGTCAGCCAATGTTTTGACATAGCGTGTACCTGCATTGACCATCGGCTCAATGGCCAAGACCATGCCAGGCTTTAAACGCGGGCCTTTGTTCGGCGGACCGTAGTGAGGAATTTGCGGATCCTCATGCAGATCCTGCCCTACCCCGTGTCCTACATATTCCCTGACGACTGAAAATTGTTCGCTTTCGACATACGTTTGTATTGCGTGGGAAATATTCGACAAACGTTCTCCCGGTTTTGCTTCCTTCAAGCCTCTATATAAAGACTCCTCTGTCACATCCAGCAGCTTCTGATCATCATCGCTGATCGTACCCACTGGATAAGTCCAAGCGGAGTCACCATGATAACCGTTTAGCTTCGCACCGATATCGATGCTGATGATGTCCCCGTCGCGAAGGACTCGTTTTCCCGGAATACCGTGCACGAGTTCTTCGTTGACCGAAACGCAAATGCTCCCGCGAAAACCATTATACCCTTTAAAAGATGGGATTGCACCTTGCTTTGTAATAAAACGTTCGGCAATTTGATCCAATTCTTTTGTCGAGATGCCGGGTTTAATGTGCTTTTTTAGCTCCTGATGAGTTAAAGCGACAATTCGTCCGGCCTCCCGCATGATTTCGATTTCTCGGGGAGTTTTACAAATAATCATTTGTCCCGGCCTCCGAGAAGCTCCTTTATATCAGCGTAAACTTCATTGATGTGCTTCTGCCCGTCAATGTTTACGAGATATCCTTTATCTTCATAGAAATCGAGTAAAGGCTGGGTTTGCTTCATGTTGACCTCTAACCGCGTGGATACGGTAGCTTCATTATCGTCTTCACGCTGATAAAGCTCTCCTCCACACTTGTCGCATACATTTTCTTTTGCAGGCGGATTAAAGACTAAATGATAAGTTGCACCGCAGTTTTTGCAGATTCTGCGTCCTGTCAGACGTTCCATCAATGCATCTTTATCGACTTGAATGTTGATGACATGGTCAATCGACTTGCCAAGTCCTTTAAGAATTTCCTCAAGTGCTTCAGCTTGAGCGACTGTTCTCGGAAATCCGTCCAGAAGAAAACCTCCGTCACAATCATTCTTGCCAAGTCTCTCCCTGACAATACCAATTGTCACTTCATCCGGAACAAGCTCACCTTTATCAATGTATGATTTGGCTTCGAGTCCCAGATCCGTTTCTTCTTTCATCGCAGCGCGGAACATGTCTCCTGTTGAGATATGAGGTATCCCAAAATCTTCAACAATCCGTTCAGCCTGTGTCCCTTTACCGGCTCCAGGCAGTCCCATTAAGACTAAGTTCATTTCGGATTCCCCGTCCTCTCTATTTTAGAGGGAATGGGCGCGCCCCATTTCCTCTAGTGCTTCATAAATCCACGATAGTTTCGTTTTACCAGCTGGCTTTCAAGCTGCTTCATTGTTTCAAGTGCAACCCCGATGACAATCAGCAAACTTGTTCCACCAATTTGTGCAGAAGAAGGCAGCCCAGCAATATTAACGAACAAGACAGGAAGAATGGCAATCACGGCCAAGAATATGGAGCCTACAAATGTAAGTCGATACAAAATGCTCGTAATTCTATCTTGAGTCATTTTTCCTGGACGAACTCCCGGAATATAGCCACCTTGTTTTTTAAGATTATCGGCCATTTGCTCAGGGTTAACCTGCACAAATGCATAGAAATAGGTAAAGGCGATGATCAATGCTGCATAAACTCCCATTCCGACCGGATGCGTGTAATCAAACGTTTTTTGAATCCAATTCGTGACGTCATTGGAGCCAAAGAATGTTGCCACGGTCCGCGGAGTGGTGATAAATGCTACGGCAAAGATAACCGGAATAACTCCCGCCGGGTTAACCTTCAGCGGCAAGTGTGTAGACTGGCCGCCAGGAACCGGTGAACGGCCTGAACCTTTCGCATATTGAATTGAGATTTTTCTAACCGCCTGTTGGATGAAAATAACGCCAACGACAATCGCTAAAATCGCAACCAATATAACGACAACCTTTATGATTTGCAAGAATAACTGATCTCCAGCATCTACAAACTGCTGAGCGTAGATCTGATTAATCGTCTGCGGAATACCGGCAACGATACCGGCGAAGATGATAATGGATATTCCGTTACCAACTCCATGAGACGTAATTTGTTCTCCCAGCCACATTAAAAAAGCAGTTCCAGCAGTTAGTACAATCGCAATAAGCAAATAAGTACCGACTCCCGGGTCTGTAATCAACGCGCCGCCGGCCATGTTGTTAAACCCGTAAGACATACCTAAAGCCTGGATAAATCCAAGAACGATCGTGAAGTACCTTGTGAACTGAGCTAGTTTTCGGCGACCAACTTCCCCCTGCTTAGACCATTCGGTAAACTTCGGCACAACATCCATCTGCAGGAGCTGGATGATGATAGAAGCTGTGATGTAAGGCATGATTCCCATCGCAAGAATGGAGAAGTTGAACAATGCACCGCCGCCAAATGTGTTTAGAATCCCAAATACGCTCATTTGATCCTGTGCCTTTAAAACTTCTGTGTTTACGTGCGGCACAGGAATGAACGAACCGAGACGAAAGACGATAAGCATTAAAAGAGTGAAGATAATCTTATTCCGAATATCCTTCACACGCATAAAATTGGAGATTGTCTTAAACAAGTTAGATCACCTCAGCTGTACCGCCAGCAGCCTCAATTGCTTGTTTAGCAGAAGCGGAGAATTTATTGGCTTTAACAGTTAATTTCTTTTCTAATTTACCGTCGCCAAGAATTTTCACTCCAGATTTCAACTTGCTGATTACACCTGTTTCTAAAAGAAGTTCAGGAGTAACTTCCGTCCCTTCTGCAAAGCTGTTGAGTTTGTCTAGGTTGACCACAGCGAATTCCTTGCGGTTGATGTTTGTGAAACCGCGTTTAGGAAGACGTTGGAATAAAGGCATTTGTCCACCCTCGAATCCAGGACGTACACCGCCGCCAGAACGAGCGTTTTGACCTTTATGACCTTTACCAGCTGTTTTACCGTTACCAGAACCAATACCACGACCTACGCGGTTGCGCGTTTTACGTGAACCTTCTGCGGGCTTTAATTCATGAAGTTTCATTTGGACACCTCCTTAGCCTATCGTTTATTTTTAAAGTTCTTTAACAGAAACTAAATGAGATACTTTGTTAATCATACCGCGGATTGCAGCGTTGTCTTCATGAACGACAGTTTGGTTTGTTTTCTTTAAACCAAGCGTTCTTACAGTAATGCGCTGATCTTCCGGGCGTCCGATTACACTGCGTTTGAGGGTAATTTCTAATTTAGCCATTAATGTTCCCTCCTTATCCTAACAGTTCTTCTACAGATTTTCCACGAAGCTTCGCAACGTCCTCAGCGCGTTTCAGCTCGCTTAAACCTTGGACTGTTGCACGGATCATGTTGATCGGTGTGTTAGAACCTAAAGACTTAGAAAGGATATCAGATACACCTGCAAGCTCAAGTACCGCACGTACTGGGCCTCCAGCGATGACTCCCGTACCTTCAGAAGCAGGTTTTAACAAGATGTTTCCTGCACCGAAACGTCCGATGATTTCGTGTGGAATTGTAGTTCCAACCATTGGTACTTCGATCAAATTCTTTTTCGCATCTTCAACAGCTTTGCGAATCGCTTCCGGAACTTCTTGTGCTTTACCAGTTCCGAAACCAACGTGACCGTTTTTGTCACCGACAACGACTAGAGCTGCGAAACGGAAACGACGACCACCTTTAACAACTTTCGCTACGCGGTTAACGGTAACTAAGCGTTCTTCTAACTCTAATTTGCTTGGGTCAATACGACGCATATTCATATGTCCCTCCTTCTTTTATTAAAATTCTAATCCAGCTTCGCGTGCAGCATCAGCCAATGCTTTTACACGTCCATGATAAAGGTAACCGCCACGGTCGAACACGACATTTGTGATACCTTTTTCAGAAGCGCGCTTTGCAACAAGCTCTCCAACTTTTGCAGCCGCAGCCGTATCGCTGCCATTTTCAGCGTTAAAGTCTTTATCAAGAGTAGATGCACTCACAAGTGTAACACCGTTCACGTCATCGATCACTTGTGCGTAAATATGTTTGTTTGAACGGAAAACATTTAGACGAGGTCTTTCAGGGGTTCCTGAAAGCTTCGCACGAACACGAGCGTGTCTTTTAAGACGTGCAGCATTCTTGCTTGTTTTCGTAATCATCTGGGTCACTCCTTTCTCACATTAAGCGGTTTTACTTAGCAGATTTACCTTCTTTACGACGAACCATTTCTCCTTCATAGCGGATCCCTTTGCCTTTGTAAGGCTCTGGAGAACGTACAGCGCGAATGTTTGCAGCAGTAGCTCCAACACGTTCTTTATCTGTACCTTTTACAACCACTTTTGTTTGAGATGGAACTTCGATTTCAATTCCGTTTTCAGGAACGATTTCTACAGGGTGAGAGTATCCAACGTTCAAAACAAGTTTGTTTCCGGATTTAGAAGCACGGTAACCGACACCGACTAATTCCAAACCTCTTTCAAAACCTTTAGATACACCTTCAACCATGTTTCCGATGATGCTGCGAGTTGTGCCATGCAGCGCACGGTGTTCTTTATTATCTGAAGGACGTTCTACAGTAAGTACATTGTCCTCAATTTTAATCTTCATATCAGGATGAAACGTACGAGTTAATTCTCCTTTTGGTCCTTTCACGGTTACAGTGTTGTCGTTCAGAGTAACTGTAACGCCTGAAGGAATCTCAAGTAGCTTCTTACCTACACGAGACATACCAAACACCTCCATTCATGTTAAACTTCTTACCAAACGTATGCTAATACTTCTCCGCCAGCCTGTTTAGCGCGGGCTTCTTTATCCGTTAACACACCTTGTGATGTAGAAAGAATTGCGATTCCAAGTCCGTTAAGCACGCGAGGCACTTCGTTTGACTTAGCGTAAACGCGCAGACCTGGTTTGCTGATTCTTTTAAGGCCAGTGATGACACGCTCGTTGTTTTGTCCGTATTTCAAGAAAACACGGATGATGCCTTGTTTGTTATCTTCAATGAATTCTACGTCACGGATGAAACCTTCTCTTTTCAAGATTTCAGCGATCTCTCTTTTCAACTTAGAAGCAGGAATTTCGAGCTTCTCATGACGTACCATGTTTGCATTACGAATACGAGTCAGCATATCTGCAATCGGATCTGTCATAACCATTATTTAATAACCTCCTTCCCATAAACGGGGATTACCAGCTGGCTTTTTTAACGCCAGGAATTTGTCCTTTATATGCAAGTTCACGGAAACAAATACGGCAAAGTTTAAATTTACGAATAACAGAGTGCGGACGGCCGCAGCGTTCGCAGCGAGTGTACTCTTGTACTTTAAACTTCGGTGTGCGTTTTTGTTTCGCAATCATTGACTTTTTAGCCACGATTTCGCCTCCCTTTCATTGATTATTTCTGGAATGGCATACCTAATTGAGTTAACAGTTCACGAGCTTCTTCATCAGTGTTGGCAGTCGTTACAATAACGATATCCATACCGCGAACTTTAGTTACCTTATCATAGTCAATTTCAGGGAAGATCAGCTGTTCTTTGATTCCTAGTGTGTAGTTTCCGCGACCGTCAAAAGATTTTTTTGAAATTCCGCGGAAGTCACGTACACGCGGTAAAGAAACAGAAATTAGTTTATCAAGGAAATCGTACATGCGCTCTCCGCGAAGAGTTACTTTCGCACCGATTGGCATTCCTTCACGAAGACGGAATCCAGCAATAGATTTCTTCGCACGAGTAACGACAGGTTTCTGACCAGCGATAAACGTTAGTTCTTCAACAGCGCTATCGATAGCTTTAGCGTTTTGAACAGCGTCACCAACACCCATGTTGATTACGATTTTTTCGATTTTAGGCACTTGCATCACAGATTTGTATTCGAACTTTTTCATTAATGCAGGTGTAATTTCTTTATTGTACTTTTCTTTAAGGCGGTTCATGAGATAGACCTCCCTTCCTTTATTACTAGTTATCTAGAACTTGCCCAGATTTTTTTGCAATACGAACTTTTTTGCCATTTTCTACTTTGTATCCTACGCGAGTCACTTCACCTGTTTTAGGATCGAGCGGCATTACGTTTGACACATGAATTGGCGCCTCTTGATTTAAAATTCCGCCTTGAGGGTTTGCTTGAGTCGGCTTTGAGTGCTTCTTCACCATGTTGACACCCTCAACGATTACGCGGTCTTTTTTAGGGAAAGCTGCAAGAATTACACCTTGCTTCCCTTTGTCTTTACCAGAGATAACCATTACTTTATCGCCTTTTTTAACATGCATCCTGATCGCACCTCCTTAGTCCGGCATTGATATCATTAAAGTACTTCTGGAGCTAGAGAAACAATTTTCATGAAGTTGTTATCACGAAGTTCACGTGCTACAGGTCCGAAGATACGAGTTCCGCGCGGGCTTTTGTCGTCACGGATGATAACACATGCATTCTCATCGAATTTGATGTAAGATCCGTCATTTCTGCGTGCACCGCTCTTAGAACGTACGACTACAGCTCTCACGACATCACCTTTTTTGACAACGCCTCCTGGTGTTGCTTGTTTAACCGTGCAAACAATGACATCACCAATGTTAGCTGTTTTGCGTCCAGAACCACCAAGCACCTTGATTGTTAACACTTCACGGGCACCAGAGTTATCAGCTACTTTTAAACGAGTCTCTTGTTGAATCATTATTTGTTACCTCCCTTCGGAAAAAAGTTTCCGAACTTTATTAGATAATAACAGCTTCTTCGACAACTTCAACTAGACGAAAACGTTTAGTCGCAGATAATGGACGAGTTTCCATGATCTTTACGATGTCTCCGATTTTAGCTTGGTTATTTTCATCATGTGCTTTGAATTTTTTAGAGTACTTTACGCGTTTACCGTAGAGTGAATGCTTTTTGTATGTTTCTACAACAACAGTAATGGTTTTATCCATTTTGTCAGAAACAACACGTCCTTGGTAGACTTTGCGCTGATTGCGTTCGCTCATGTTTTAGAGAACCTCCCTCCGGAATTATTTGTTGGCAGCAATTTCTCTTTCCCGAATCACAGTTTTCATGCGCGCGATTGACTTGCGCACTTCACGAATGCGAGCAGTGTTTTCAAGTTGTCCTGTCGCTAATTGAAAGCGAAGATTGAAAAGTTCTTCTTTAAGAGACTTTACTTTTTGTTCAATTTCAGCAGTGGTAAGGTCACGAATTTCATTAGCTTTCATTTGATTCACCACCAATTTCTTCACGTTTTACGAACTTCGTTTTAATTGGCAATTTGTGAGATGCAAGACGAAGAGCTTCGCGAGCGACTTCCTCAGACACACCAGAAATTTCAAATAAAACTTTGCCCGGTTTTACAACAGCTACCCATCCTTCAGGAGCACCTTTACCGGAACCCATCCGAACCTCTAGAGGCTTAGCTGTATAAGGCTTAGAAGGGAAAATTTTGATCCAAACTTTACCGCCACGTTTCATGTAACGAGTCATCGCAATACGTGCTGCTTCGATTTGGCGGTTTGTGATCCAAGAAGATTCTTGAGCTTGGATACCGTATTCACCGAAATGCACTTCAGTGCCGCCTTTCGCACGGCCGCGCATTTTTCCGCGATGCTCTCTGCGATATTTAACGCGTTTTGGCATTAACATATTATTTTCCTCCTTCCTCAGTTTTCTTCTTAGTAGGAAGAACCTCTCCACGATAGATCCAGACTTTTACACCAAGCTTACCGTAAGTTGTGTCAGCTTCAGATGTAGCATAGTCGATGTCTGCACGAAGTGTGTGCAATGGAACAGTTCCTTCACTGTAGTATTCAGAACGAGCGATGTCAGCGCCGCCAAGACGACCGGAAACCATTGTTTTAATTCCTTGTGCACCAGCGCGCATTGTGCGTTGGATTTGTTGCTTTTGCGCACGACGGAAAGAGATACGGTTTTCCAATTGACGAGCAATGTTATCAGCAACTAGCTGAGCATCAAGATCAGCTCTTTTGATTTCAAGAATGTTAATGTGTACACGCTTGCCAGTAAGGCTGTTAAGGGCTTTGCGAAGCGCTTCGACTTCGGAACCGCCTTTACCGATAACCATACCAGGCTTAGCTGTGTGGATCGTAATATTTACACGGTTTGCCGCACGCTCGATTTCTACTTTAGAAACTGAAGCGTCAGACAGGCGTTGATTAATAAATTCACGGATTTTCAGATCTTCGTGAAGGAAGTCAGCGTAATCTTTGCCAGCGTACCACTTAGATTCCCAATCACGTATAACCCCAATACGAAGACCGACTGGATTTACCTTTTGACCCACGAGTTATCCCTCCTTCTTTTCTGATACAACGATAGTAATGTGGCTCGTACGTTTGTTGATTTGGCTTGCACGTCCCATAGCGCGCGGACGGAATCTTTTTAACGTAGGGCCTTCGTTCACGTAAGCTTGAGTAACAACCAGGTTGTTTGCATCCATTTCGTAGTTGTGCTCAGCGTTGGCGATAGCAGATTTTAAAACTTTTTCAATAATCGGGGAAGCAGCTTTTGGCGTATGGTTTAAGATCGATACTGCTTCACCTACTTGCTTGCCTCGAATCAGGTCCATTACTAGACGTGCCTTACGAGGAGCAATACGGACTGTTCTTGCGACAGCTTTAGCTTGTTGCATTTAAAAGCCTCCTCTCATTAGCGTCTTGTTTTCTTGTCATCACTAGCATGACCTTTGTAAGTGCGAGTCGGTGCGAATTCACCCAACTTGTGACCTACCATATCTTCAGAGATGTAAACAGGCACATGTTTGCGTCCATCATAGACTGCGATTGTGTGACCGATAAATTGCGGGAAAATAGTAGAACGGCGAGACCAAGTTTTCACAACTTGTTTCTTATCCGCTTCATTTAATTTCTCGATTTTTGTCATTAGATGATCATCGACAAATGGTCCTTTTTTTAAGCTGCGAGCCATTTTGGAACCTCCCTTCGTGATTGCACTACGGTCCGATATGAACCGTAGACAACCCCGTTATTTATTTTTACGACGACGTACGATGAATTTATCTGATTTGTTCTTTTTCTTACGAGTTTTGAATCCAAGAGTTGGTTTACCCCATGGAGACATAGGTGATTTACGTCCGATTGGAGCGCGTCCTTCACCACCACCGTGCGGGTGATCGTTAGGGTTCATAACAGAACCGCGAACTGTAGGGCGAACGCCTTTCCAGCGAGAACGTCCGGCTTTACCGATGTTGATCAGTTCATGCTGTTCGTTACCCACTTGACCGATTGTTGCGCGGCAAGCAGAAAGAATCATGCGAACTTCACCGGAGTTAAGACGTACAAGAACGTATTTACCTTCTTTACCAAGAACTTGAGCAGATGTACCAGCTGAACGTACAAGCTGTCCGCCTTTTCCAGGTTTTAATTCAATGTTGTGCACAACTGTACCAACAGGGATGTTGATCAGTGGAAGTGCGTTACCTACTTTAATGTCAGCTTCTGGACCTGACATGATTTCAGTGCCTACTTGAAGCCCCTTAGGAGCTAGGATGTAGCGTTTTTCTCCGTCTACATAGTTAATTAGAGCAATGTTAGCTGAACGGTTTGGATCGTACTCAACTGTAGCAACGCGTCCAGGTATACCATCTTTATCGCGCTTGAAGTCGATAATACGGTATTGGCGTTTATGTCCGCCGCCTTGATGACGTACAGTTAATTTACCTTGGTTGTTGCGTCCGCCTTTTTTGTGAAGCGGGGCAAGCAAGGATTTTTCCGGCTGATCTGTAGTGATTTCCGCGAAATCAGAAGAAGTCATGCCGCGACGTCCGTTAGAGGTCGGTTTGTACTTTTTAATCGCCATTTTGAATTTCCCTCCTTCTTTTTACAAGTGATTAAGCTTCAAAAATTTCGATTTCTTTGCTGTCTTCAGTAAGCTTAACAATCGCTTTTCTGCGTTTGTTTGTCATACCAGAGTAGCGGCCGACACGTTTGAATTTCCCTTTGTAGTTCATGATGTTGACTTTTTCAACTTTCACTCCAAAGATTTGTTCAACAGCGTCTTTCACTTCTGTTTTGTTGGCTTTTACGTCAACTTCAAACGTATATTTTTTTTCAGTCATTAAATCAGCAGAACGTTCAGTAATGACGGGGCGCTTTAGAACATCACGAGGATCTTTCATTATGCAAGCACCTCCTCTACTTTTTCAACCGCTGCTTTCGTCATCACAAGCTTCTCGTGACCGACAACATCGAGGACGTTGATTCCGTTAGCTTCAACAACAGTAACTCCTGGAAGGTTGCGAGCAGATAGTTCAACTGTCTCGTTTGCATCCGCAGTTACGATTAAAGCTTTCTTCTCGATAGACAGACCTTTAAGGATAGCTGCCATTTCTTTTGTTTTAACCGCATCAAGATTAAGATCTTCAAGAACGATCAAGTTGTTGTCATTCACTTTAGAAGACAATGCTGATTTGATAGCCAAGCGGCGAACTTTTTTCGGTAATTTATATGCATAGCTGCGTGGTGTAGGACCGAATACGATACCACCTCCGCGCCATTGCGGTGAACGGATAGATCCTTGACGAGCACGGCCGGTACCTTTTTGACGCCAAGGTTTGCGACCTCCGCCACGTACTTCCGAACGATTTTTTACTTTATGAGTTCCTTGACGCAAGGAAGCTCTTTGCATAAGAATAGCGTCGAATACTACGCTCTCATTTGGCTCGATTCCAAATACAGAGTCGTTTAATTCGATATCACCAGCAGTAGAACCGTTTTGGTTATATAAAGCTACTTTTGGCATGATCAATTTCCTCCTTTCCTAAGAGAATTATTTAGATTTAACAGCACTTTTAACAGTGACTAGTGATTTTTTGGCACCAGGAACGTTACCTTTAACTAAAAGAAGGTTGCGCTCTGCATCTACTTTTACGATTTCAAGGTTTTGAACAGTGATTTGCTCTCCGCCCATACGTCCAGGCAACAGCTTTCCTTTGAATACACGGTTAGGGTCTACCGGTCCCATTGAACCAGGACGGCGGTGGTAGCGTGAACCGTGAGACATTGGTCCGCGAGATTGTCCGTGGCGTTTGATAGCGCCTTGGAAACCTTTACCTTTCGATGTTCCTGTTACATCTACGATTTCTCCGTTAGAGAAAATATCAACTTTGACTTCCTGACCAACTTCATACGCATCCATATCCACTCCGCGTAATTCCTTAACGAAGCGCTTAGGAGCAGTTTCCGCTTTTGCAACGTGTCCTTTTTCTGGTTTGTTGGCAAGCTTTTCACGCTTGTCGTCAAAACCGATCTGAATCGCTTCATAGCCGTCGTTTTCAGAAGTTTTCTTCTGAAGCACAACGTTAGGAGCAGCTTCGATAACAGTTACCGGAATAAGATCACCGTTTTCTGCGAAAACTTGCGTCATACCAATTTTTCTTCCTAAGATTCCTTTGGTCATTCGTCACACCTCCTATAAAGATCATTCTATATTTTAGATTAAAGTTTAATTTCGATATCGACACCAGATGGTAAATCTAATCGCATTAGAGCATCAACAGTTTGTGGTGTTGGGTTCACAATGTCGATCAAACGTTTATGTGTACGCATTTCGAATTGCTCACGAGAATCTTTGTATTTGTGCACCGCACGAAGGATTGTGTAAACTGATTTCTCAGTTGGCAACGGAATCGGACCAGAAACGCTGGCTCCGGAACGTTTAGCCGTTTCAACAATCTTCTCAGCAGATTGATCAAGGATTCTATGATCATACGCTTTTAAACGAATACGAATTTTTTGTTTTGCCATTATTTTCCCTCCTTTTCGCCTACTTACATTAGACAATTCTCCGTGAGAAAAACCTGAATCACCTTGCCATGGCAAAGCGGCCGGGTGTGTCAGCAACCTCTCACTTCATCGCAGTCAAAGACCAACATGCACTATTATACAAAATTTATAGGCATGTTGCAAGGTAATATTGAATATTACCGGCTTTTGCACACTTTTTTTATTATACAGATTCAAGCAGTGTTAATCAAGGACTTACAGGCGGAAAATAAATCCCTTTAGCATAGCGGCTCAAAATAAAAAACGAGACCCGGCTGGATCTCGTTTTTTATTTTATAAGTATTATTCGATGATTGAAGAAACAACGCCAGAACCAACTGTACGTCCGCCTTCACGGATAGAGAAGCGAGTTCCGTCTTCGATCGCGATTGTTGAAATCAATTCAACAGTCATTTCGATGTTGTCTCCAGGCATAACCATTTCTACGCCTTCTGGAAGCTGAATGATACCAGTTACGTCAGTTGTACGGAAGTAGAACTGAGGGCGGTAGTTAGAGAAGAATGGAGTGTGACGTCCACCCTCTTCTTTAGAAAGAACGTAAACTTCAGCTTTGAATTTTTTGTGCGGAGTGATTGTACCTGGTTGAGCAAGTACTTGACCGCGTTGGATTTCTTCACGAGATACACCGCGAAGAAGTGCACCGATGTTGTCTCCAGCTTCTGCATAGTCAAGAAGCTTGCGGAACATTTCAACACCTGTAACAGTTGTTTTCTTGTTTTCTTCTTGAAGACCGATGATTTCAACTTCGTCACCGACTTTAACTTGTCCGCGCTCTACGCGTCCAGTAGCAACTGTTCCACGACCTGTGATTGAGAATACGTCCTCAACAGGCATCATGAATGGCTTGTCAGTTTCACGCTCTGGAGTTGGGATGTACTCGTCAACAGCAGCCATCAGTTCAAAGATTTTTTCTTCGTACTGAGCATCTCCTTCAAGAGCTTTAAGAGCAGAACCTTTGATAACTGGTACATCGTCACCAGGGAACTCATACTCAGAAAGAAGATCGCGAACTTCCATTTCAACTAGCTCAAGAAGCTCTTCGTCGTCTACCATGTCGCATTTGTTCAAGAATACTACGATGTAAGGCACACCTACGTTACGAGAAAGAAGGATGTGCTCACGAGTTTGTGGCATTGGGCCGTCAGCAGCAGAAACAACAAGGATCGCACCGTCCATTTGCGCAGCACCAGTGATCATGTTTTTAACATAGTCAGCGTGTCCTGGGCAGTCAACGTGTGCATAGTGACGGTTGTCAGTTTCGTACTCAACGTGTGCAGTAGAAATTGTGATACCGCGCTCGCGCTCTTCTGGAGCACCGTCGATTTGGTCGTATGCCATAGCAGTACCTTTACCAGATTTCTTATGAAGCACAGTAGTGATAGCAGCTGTTAATGTAGTTTTACCATGGTCAACGTGTCCAATTGTACCAATGTTGGCATGTGATTTGGAACGGTCGAATTTTTCTTTAGCCATTCTGAAAATCCTCCTTAAAAAGGTTAGTTTTTGTTATATAGAGTGATAGAAAGTGAAAGCAATGTTTCACTTTCTCATCTTACAATAGTAGTTATACTTTAATGAAGAGGCAAAATCAATTATTCACCTTGATTTTTTTTGATGATCTCATCAGCGATGCTCTTAGGCACTTCTTCATAGTGGTCAAAGACCATTGTGAACGTACCGCGTCCTTGTGTGTTTGAACGGAGAGCCGTAGCGTAACCGAACATTTCAGAAAGTGGAACCATCGCGCGAACGACCTGAGCGTTTCCGCGTCCTTCCATACCTTCTACGCGACCGCGGCGTGACGTAATGTCGCCCATGATGTCTCCCATGTATTCTTCTGGGATAACGACTTCAACTTTGGAGATCGGCTCAAGAATAACTGGGTTACACTTGCTTGCCGCGTTTTTAAGCGCCATGGAAGCAGCGATTTTAAACGCCATTTCGTTAGAGTCGACATCGTGGTAAGAACCGTCAAAAAGTTTCGCTTTGATGTCGATAACAGGGTAACCTGCGACTACACCGTTTTGAAGTGCATCTTCAAGTCCTGCTTGAACAGCCGGAATGTATTCACGAGGAACGACACCACCGACGATTGCGTTTTCGAACTCAAAGCCTTTTCCTTCTTCGTTTGGAGAGAATTCGATCCAAACGTGTCCGAACTGTCCGCGTCCACCAGACTGACGTACGAATTTACCTTCAACTTGCGCGCTCGCACGGAATGTTTCACGATACGCAACTTGAGGAGCACCGACGTTGGCTTCAACTTTAAATTCGCGTTTCATACGGTCAACGATGATATCAAGGTGAAGCTCACCCATACCGCCGATGATCGTTTGACCTGTTTCAGGGTCAGTATGCGCACGGAATGTTGGATCCTCTTCAGCCAATTTAGCCAGTGCAGTAGACATTTTGTCTTGGTCAGCCTTAGATTTAGGCTCGATTGCAACGTGGATAACAGGCTCAGGGAATTCCATTGATTCCAGGATAACAAGGTTTTTCTCGTCGCAAAGCGTGTCCCCTGTAGTCGTGTCTTTCAAACCTACAGCAGCAGCGATATCCCCTGCGTACACAGTAGAGATTTCTTCACGGCTGTTGGCGTGCATTTGCAGGATACGGCCGACGCGCTCACGTTTGCCTTTTGTTGAGTTTCTTACGTATGAACCGGAATCAAGTGTTCCTGAGTACACACGGAAGAACGTCAATTTACCAACGTAAGGGTCAGTCATAACTTTAAATGCAAGCGCTGAGAAAGGTGCATCGTCAGAAGACTCACGAGTAACCTCTTCATCAGAATCAGGCAGAGTACCTTTGATTGCTGGTACGTCAGTTGGAGCTGGCAGGTAGTCAAGAACTGCGTCAAGCACTAATTGAACACCTTTGTTTTTGAAAGCTGAACCACATAGAACCGGATAGAACTCAACGTTACAAGTTCCTTTGCGGATTGCTGCTTTCAGCTCGTCAACTGTGATTTCTTCACCTTCCAAGTACTTCATCATAAGCTCTTCATCAAGCTCAGCAACAGCTTCAATCAAGCTAGCGCGAAGCTCTTCAGCTTTGTCTTTGTACTCAGCAGGGATTTCACGCGCTTCAGAGCGTGTTCCAAGGTCATCTTCATAGTAGTACGCAACGTTTTCTACAAGGTCGATGATCCCTTCAAAATTGTCTTCGGCGCCAATCGGTAATTGGATCGCGTGAGCGTTCGCCTCAAGACGGTCTCTAAGAGTTCCTACAGAGTAAAGGAAGTCCGCACCCGTTTTGTCCATCTTGTTGACAAATACGATACGAGGTACTCCGTAAGTTGTCGCCTGACGCCAAACTGTTTCAGTTTGCGGCTCAACGCCTGATTGTGCGTCAAGAACGGCAACGGCACCATCAAGTACGCGCAGGGAACGTTCAACCTCAACTGTGAAGTCTACGTGTCCTGGTGTGTCGATGATGTTTACGCGGTAGCCTTTCCACTGTGCAGTTGTTGCAGCAGATGTGATTGTGATACCGCGTTCTTGTTCCTGCTCCATCCAGTCCATTTGGGAAGCCCCTTCGTGAGTTTCACCAATTTTATGGATACGGCCTGTGTAGAACAAGATACGTTCAGTTGTTGTCGTTTTACCGGCATCGATGTGAGCCATGATTCCGATATTACGAGTTTTTTCTAAGGAGAACTCTCTTGCCATTGGGTCTTTTCTCCTTCCTTCTTAGGGAATAATATTTTGTCGTGTGAGATTACCAGCGATAGTGAGCGAACGCTTTGTTTGCTTCAGCCATCTTATGAGTATCTTCACGTTTCTTAACAGCAGCACCAGTGTTGTTAGCTGCATCAAGGATTTCGTTAGCTAAACGCTCTTCCATCGTTTTTTCTCCGCGAAGACGAGCGTAGTTTACTAACCAGCGAAGTCCAAGAGTCGTACGGCGTTCAGGACGAACCTCTACAGGTACTTGGTAGTTCGCACCACCTACGCGGCGTGCTTTAACTTCAAGCACTGGCATGATGTTCTTCAATGCTTGTTCGAAAACCTCCATTGCATCGTTGCCGGTACGTTCTTTAATAATATCGAATGACTTGTATAGGATTGTTTGAGCTTTACCTTTTTTACCGTCGATCATCATTTTGTTGATCAAACGAGTAACCAGTTTAGAGTTGTAAAGCGGATCAGGTAAAACGTCTCTTTTTGCTACAGGACCTTTACGTGGCATCTGATTATCCTCCCTTCTCTTGTTACGGGTTTACAGCAAGCAGAGGGATTTCACGGTTCAGCTGCCGGGATCAAACTGACGCTTGGCGCGAAAAGCCCGACGCCCTTAACAGCATTGCCAGAACTCCTTGCTTTTAAAAACCCTTTTATTTGTATTCAAACGGAATTATTTTTTCTTAGGACGTTTTGTACCGTATTTAGAACGGCCTTGTGCACGGTTTTCAACTCCGGCAGTATCAAGTGCGCCACGCACGATGTGGTAGCGTACCCCCGGTAAGTCTTTTACACGTCCACCGCGGATCAATACGACACTGTGCTCTTGCAGGTTGTGTCCGATACCAGGAATGTAGGCTGTAACCTCGATTCCGTTAGTTAAGCGAACACGGGCATATTTACGAAGCGCTGAGTTCGGCTTCTTCGGTGTCATTGTACCAACACGGGTACATACTCCGCGTTTTTGTGGTGAAGATACGTTAGTGTGCTCTTTCTTGAAGCTGTTGTATCCTTTGTTAAGTGCTGGAGACTTAGAAGTTTCAACTTTGCTTACGCGTCCTTTGCGGACTAGCTGATTAATTGTAGGCATTTTGTATTTCCTCCCTTCATTACGTTTTATAACCCACATACCCAGGTGGTTCATTTAAAAGCAAAAAACAATGCCTTTGCATAAAAGCAAAAACAACGAGTACGTTATTGAATAATGGCAACAGCTGCAGCTCCGACTTCAATTCCGCAGGCTTTGCCGAGCTTTTTCATGGACTCTGCCATTGAGACTGGAACCCCTTGTTCATTTGCCAGATTGATAACACCTGACGTCAGACAAGGATCAGCGTCCTTTGCTACGACGACTTCCTTAACAGAATTGCGCTTCAGTGCTTTGACTGTCTGCTTCGTACCGATAATAATAGATTGAGCCTGTGATACTTTATCATAAGACATCATATATCCTCCAAAGTAACAGGTTTAAATTGAGCACCTTGGTTATATTATCATCCTGAAAGAAGGATGTCAACATATGATGACAATTTTTAGTGACATCCTTCTTTAGGATTTTTTATTTATTCAGCCGGAACCATTTCATCAGATGATTGGACTTGCAATACCGGCTTCACTTTACGATAGTTCAGCATACCCGTTCCAGCAGGAACAAGCTTACCGATGATAACATTCTCTTTCAGGCCGAGAAGCTCATCACGTTTTCCTTTGATCGCTGCATCTGTCAGGACACGTGTTGTTTCCTGGAATGACGCGGCAGACAGGAAGGAATCCGTTTCAAGCGATGCTTTGGTGATACCGAGAAGCACCGGACGGCCAGTTGCAGGGCGTTTGCCTTCAAGCAGAACTTTTTTGTTTGCTTCTGTAAACTGGTGAATATCGAGCAGCGTGCCTGGCAGCACTTCCGTGTCGCCGGCATCGATGACGCGCACTTTGCGAAGCATCTGGCGAACCATAACCTCGACGTGCTTATCTCCGATTTCAACCCCCTGCATACGATAAACCTTCTGCACTTCATGAAGCAGGTATTCTTGGACCGTGGTGATGTCAGTGACTTTCAGAAGCTCTTTCGGATCAACCGAACCTTCTGTCAGCACTTGACCACGAGAAATCTTCTCTCCTTCAGTGACTTTCAAGCGCGCGTTGTAAGGCGCCGTATATGAACGGCTTTCGACTTCGCCCTGAACGACGATTTCCTGCTGTTTATCGCGAACCTCATTGATTTCGGCCACGACACCGTCAATTTCAGAGATCGTCGCTTGACCTTTAGGGTTTCGCGCTTCAAACAATTCCTGGATACGCGGCAAACCTTGTGTAATATCGTCTCCGGCAACCCCGCCCGTATGGAAGGTACGCATCGTTAACTGTGTACCCGGCTCACCAATGGACTGGGCAGCGATGATTCCGACTGCTTCTCCGACTTCGACATCGGTTCCTGTTGCCAGGTTGCGGCCGTAGCATCGTTTACATACACCATGTGACGTATTACATGTAAATGCGGAGCGGATCCACACTTCTTCAATGCCTGCTTCGACAATTTCAATCGCTTTATCTTCGTCGATCAGCTCGTTTTCATTCACGAGCACTTCACCTGTTTCCGGATGTTTAACAGGCTTTCTCGCGAATCGGCCGACAAGACGCTCTTCAAGACGCTCGATCACTTCTGTGCCTTCCGTGATGGCTTTGGCAAGAATGCCTCGGTCTGTGCCGCAGTCAGTCTCACGAATGATGACGTCTTGGGCTACGTCTACGAGACGGCGTGTCAGGTAACCTGAGTCGGCTGTCTTAAGGGCCGTATCCGCAAGACCTTTACGCGCACCGTGAGTAGAGATAAAGTACTCGAGTACCGTTAAACCTTCACGGAAACTTGACTTGATCGGAAGTTCGATGATCCGTCCGGCCGGGTTGGCCATCAGACCGCGCATACCCGCAAGCTGCGTAAAGTTTGATGCGTTACCCCGGGCTCCGGAATCACTCATCATGTAAATCGGGTTGATTTCATCCAAGGATTTCATCAGCTTGCCTTGGATCGTATCCTTAGCTGCACTCCAGATGGAAATGACCCGTTCATAACGCTCTTCTTCAGTAATCAGACCGCGTCTGAACTGCTTCATCACGTTATCGACTTTTCCTTGCGCTTCTTCAAGGATTTCCTGTTTGTCGTCCAATACGACGATATCGGAAACACCGACCGTAATTCCGGCTTTTGTAGAGTATTTAAAGCCGAGGTTTTTCATGCGGTCAAGCATTTTTGATGTTTCTGTAATATGGAACCTTTTGAAGATCTCCGCAATGATTTTACCCAAAATGCCTTTTTTGAACGGCGGGTTGATTTCTTGGTTCTTAATGGCTTCTTTAACATCTGCACCGTAATCCAAGAAGAAACGGTCAGGCGTTTTTTCTTCAATGTTGCTCTTCGTCGGTTCGTTCATGTATGGGAACGACGGCGGAAGAATTTCGTTGAAGATCAGTTTTCCGACAGTTGTAATGAGCAGCTTGGAACGCTGTTCTTCGGTAAACGTTTCATTTTTCAATGAGTTAACCGCGACGGCTACTCTCGTATGCAAATGAACATATCCGTTTTGGTAAGCAAGCAGCGCTTCATCCGTATCTTTGAAAATCATACCTTCGCCGACTGCACCAGGGCGTTCTAGCGTCAGATAGTAGTTTCCAAGTACCATATCCTGAGACGGTGTAACAACCGGTTTTCCGTCTTTAGGGTTCAGGATGTTTTGCGCAGCAAGCATAAGGATGCGCGCCTCAGCTTGCGCTTCTGCTGATAAAGGAACGTGAACCGCCATTTGGTCACCGTCAAAGTCAGCGTTGTATGCCGTACATACAAGCGGATGAAGACGGATGGCACGGCCTTCAACAAGCGTTGGTTCAAACGCTTGAATACCTAATCTGTGAAGCGTAGGTGCACGGTTGAGAAGCACAGGGTGTTCTTTGATAACTGATTCAAGGACATCCCAGACTTCCGGCTGAACGCGCTCAATTTTACGCTTCGCGCTCTTAATATTGTGGGCAAGGCCCTTTTCAACAAGCTCTTTCATGACGAATGGCTTGAACAGTTCCAGCGCCATTTCTTTCGGAAGACCGCATTGATACATTTTCAGGTTCGGACCTACGACGATAACCGAACGTCCTGAGTAGTCAACACGTTTACCGAGAAGGTTTTGACGGAAACGGCCTTGTTTACCTTTCAGCATGTGAGAAAGGGATTTTAACGGTCTGTTTCCTGGACCTGTAACAGGACGTCCTCTGCGTCCGTTATCGATCAATGCGTCCACGGCTTCCTGAAGCATGCGCTTTTCGTTTTGAACGATAATGCTTGGCGCTCCAAGGTCCAGAAGACGTTTTAAACGATTGTTACGGTTGATTACGCGGCGATACAAATCGTTCAGATCGGAAGTTGCAAAACGTCCACCGTCAAGCTGTACCATTGGTCGCAGCTCAGGCGGAATGACCGGAAGAACGTCGAGGATCATCCATGACGGCTTATTTCCGGAATTGCGGAAGGCTTCCAATACTTCCAGACGTTTGATCGCACGTGTGCGGCGCTGTCCTTGTGACGTTTTAAGCTCTTCTTTCAGCATATCCACTTCTTTATCGAGGTCGATATCTTGAAGGAGCTTATGAATCGCTTCAGCACCCATTGACGCTTGGAATTTATTTCCGTATTTATCGAGGTACGCCCGATACTCTTTTTCAGAAAGAAGCTGTTTTTTCTCGAGCGGTGTATTGGCCGGATCTGTTACGACGTAAGAAGCAAAGTAAATGACTTCTTCCAATGCGCGCGGAGACATATCCAGCACAAGACCCATACGGCTCGGAATTCCTTTAAAATACCAGATGTGAGAAACCGGGGCTGCCAGCTCGATATGCCCCATTCTCTCACGACGGACTTTAGCCCGGGTTACTTCAACTCCACAACGGTCGCAGACTACGCCTTTATAACGAACCCGCTTGTACTTTCCGCAGTGGCATTCCCAGTCCTTTTGAGGACCGAAAATGCGCTCGCAGAATAGACCATCTTTTTCAGGTTTCAAAGTACGATAGTTGATTGTTTCAGGCTTTTTCACTTCTCCGTAAGACCATGAACGGATTTTGTCAGGTGAAGCGAGACCGATGTTCATATACTCAAAATTGTTCACATCCAGCAAGGGGCCTACCTCCCTTTTTATCTTCGGGTTATACCCTGTCACTTGCGTATAAAATTCGTTTATTCTTTTGTAACGACATCGCGTTCTGCGTCAGCAGAAACCAACTCTTCGGACTCTTCATCATTCGGCAGAGAAAGCCCTTCGTTTTGTTTCGCGTCTTCGTCGTCTTCCAAGTCTCTCATTTCGATTTCTTCTTCGTCGCTTGATAGAATTTTGACGTCCATACCTAAGCTTTGAAGCTCTTTGATCAATACTTTGAACGATTCCGGAACACCAGGTTCTGGAACATTGTCGCCTTTTACGATGGCTTCATATGTTTTCACACGGCCTACGACATCATCCGATTTAACAGTCAGGATCTCTTGTAGCGTATATGCTGCACCATAAGCTTCAAGCGCCCAAACTTCCATCTCTCCAAAACGCTGTCCGCCGAACTGCGCTTTACCTCCGAGAGGCTGCTGGGTAACGAGTGAGTAAGGACCGGTTGAACGTGCGTGCAATTTGTCGTCAACCATGTGTGCCAGTTTGATCATGTACATGATGCCGACAGAAACCCGGTTGTCAAACGGCTCCCCAGTTCGGCCGTCGTAAAGGACGGTTTTTGCGTCTCTTGACATGCCGGCTTCTTCAAGGGTTTCCCACACATCTTCTTCGCGGGCACCGTCAAATACAGGTGACGCGACATGCAGACCGAGGCGGCGTGCAGCCATACCAAGGTGCAGCTCCAACACCTGCCCGATGTTCATACGCGATGGTACGCCCAGCGGGTTTAACATGATGTCAATCGGCGTTCCGTCAGGCAGATACGGCATATCTTCCTCCGGAAGAATTTTCGAAATAACACCTTTGTTACCGTGGCGTCCGGCCATTTTGTCCCCTTCAGAAATTTTACGCTTCTGAACGATGTAGACGCGGACGAGCTGGTTAACGCCCGGAGGCAGTTCGTCTCCGTCTTCGCGGTTGAACACTTTTACATCAAGGATGATACCGCCGCCTCCGTGAGGTACACGCAGCGACGTATCACGCACTTCACGCGCTTTTTCCCCGAAGATGGCATGAAGCAGGCGTTCTTCCGCCGTAAGCTCTGTAACACCTTTAGGGGTTACTTTACCAACAAGAAGATCTCCGTCTTTTACTTCAGCACCGACACGGATAATTCCGCGTTCATCGAGATTGCGAAGAGCGTCCTCACCGACGTTCGGAATATCGCGAGTGATTTCTTCAGGTCCGAGTTTTGTATCCCGGGCCTCTGATTCGTATTCTTCAATATGAATAGACGTGTATACGTCGTCTTTTACAAGGCGTTCGCTCATGATGATGGCATCCTCATAGTTGTAGCCATCCCATGTCATAAAGCCGACCATGACGTTGCGTCCAAGGGCAAGCTCACCTTTTTCCATGGACGGACCGTCAGCTAAAATTTCACCTTTTTCAACCTCATCACCGACGCTTACGATCGGACGCTGGTTGTAGCAAGTTCCCTGGTTGGAACGGACAAACTTCAGCAGGCTGTATTTATCAAGGTTCCCTTTGACTTTCTGGCCGTCGACTTCTTCATAGCGGCGCACCCAGATGTTCTTCGCTTCCACCCGTTCAACGATTCCAGGGTGGCGGCAAATAACAGCGGCACCGGAGTCTTTCGCAGATACATATTCCATCCCGGTTCCGACGATCGGCGATTCAGGCTGCATAAGAGGTACGGCCTGACGTTGCATGTTCGCTCCCATAAGGGCGCGGTTTGAGTCATCGTTTTCCAAGAAAGGAATACATGCAGTCGCGGCAGAGACAACCTGTTTAGGCGAAACGTCCATATAGTCGACGCGGTCTTTCGGAACAACGGTGTTCTCCCCTCTGAAACGGGCGACGATGCTGTCATCCACAAAAGAACCGTCATCATTCAGGCGTGCGTTTGCCTGGGCAACGACATAGTTGTCTTCTTCATCAGCTGTCAAGTAATCGATTCTCGGCGTTACTTTTCCAGTTTCAGGATCGACGCGGCGATACGGCGTTTCGATGAAGCCGAAACGGTTCACTTTCGCGAATGAAGAAAGCGAGTTGATCAAGCCGATGTTTGGACCCTCAGGGGTTTCAATCGGACACATCCGGCCGTAGTGTGAATAGTGAACGTCACGGACTTCCATTCCGGCGCGCTCACGAGTCAAACCGCCCGGTCCGAGCGCTGACAGACGGCGCTTATGCGTCAGCTCAGCAAGCGGATTCGTCTGATCCATAAACTGAGAAAGCTGCGAGCTTCCGAAAAACTCTTTGATTGATGCGATGACAGGGCGAATATTGATCAGCTGCTGCGGCGTGATCGTGTTTGTATCTTGAATAGACATTCTTTCACGAACAACGCGCTCCATTCTGCTTAAACCAATACGGAATTGGTTTTGCAGAAGCTCTCCCACTGAACGGAGACGGCGGTTTCCTAGATGGTCGATATCGTCGGTATCGCCCACTCCGTGAAGCAGGTTAAAGAAATAGCTGATGGAAGCGATAATATCAGAAGGTGTAATATTCTTAACGCCTTCTTCGATATAAGCATTTCCAATCACATTGATTGTCTGCTCCCCTTCTTGGTCTGTCGGAGCATAGATTTTGATAGACTGAAGCGTTACTTCGTCTTCGACAACTCCGCCGTTCGGATAAAGCTTTTTAAAACCGATTCCGTTTTCAAGGTACGGCAGAACTTTATCAAGCGTTCTTCTGTCTAAAATCGCTCCTTTTTCGGCAAGGATTTCGCCTGTTTCAGGGTCGACTAGCGTTTCAGCAAGCCGCTGATTAAAAAGTCGGTTTTTGATGTGAAGCTTTTTATTAATTTTATAACGTCCTACACTCGCAAGGTCATATCTTTTCGGATCAAAGAACCTTGAATCAAGCAGGCTTTTTGCGTTTTCTACGGTAGGCGGCTCCCCTGGACGAAGACGCTCGTAGATTTCAAGAAGCGCTTTATCGGTGTTTTCCGTATTATCTTTATCAAGCGTATTGCGCAGATACTCGTTTTCACCGATGAGATCAATGATCTCTTGGTCAGATCCGAAGCCAAGAGCACGCAAAAGAACCGTAACCGGCAACTTACGTGTGCGATCGATGCGTACGTAAACAACATCTTTCGCATCAGTCTCGTATTCTAACCATGCGCCACGGTTTGGAATGACAGTCGCGGTAAAACCTTTCTTACCGTTTTTGTCTACTTTACCACTAAAATATACACTTGGAGAACGAACGAGCTGAGATACGATGACCCGTTCTGCACCGTTGATAATGAAGGTTCCAGTGTCTGTCATAATAGGGAAATCGCCCATGAAGACATCCTGATCCTTTACTTCGCCGGTTTCTTTGTTGATTAAGCGGACTTTAACCCGCAGCGGAGCTGAATAGGTCACATCCCGCTCTTTTGATTCTTCTACCGGATACTTAGGCTCGCCCAAGCTGTAGTCGATAAATTCCAGAGAGAGGTTACCAGTGAAATCCTCAATTGGCGATATGTCTTGAAACATCTCTCTAAGACCCTCATCAAGAAACCACTGATAAGAAGAGGTTTGAATTTCAATGAGATTTGGTAATTCTAACACTTCGCTAATGCGTGCATAGCTTCTGCGCTGGCGGTGTCGTCCATACTGAACTAGTTGACCTGTCAACTGATTCACCCCTCAAATCATGCGTAATATATGTGTAACAAGCATTTCTTCCTCAAATATGTAAGAAATACTTTTACAAGACAAAAGAAAAAAGGGTTTCTAATTTAGAAAACCACATCCAAAAACAAAATACCGATTTTATTAGTGTTCCCAATAATGTATATTTTATACAAACCTAGGCGTTTCTTAAAAACGGCAGCAAAATATATACATTGGCATTTTATAATGTTAACATAGCTGAAAATCCGAGTCAAACTTTTTTTGCTTTGATGATATAGTACGCTTTCTTTTTTTGAACGACTTCAACGTCCGCAAAAAGTTCTTTTAATTTTTCAATGGCAGAAGGCCCGCCTTGTTTTTTCTGAATGACGACCCACAGCTCTCCTGAAGGCCGCAAATGTTCAGCGCTTTTTTCAAAGATGGCGTGCACAGTTTTTTTCCCGGCGCGTATGGGGGGATTAGTAATAATAGAAGCGAATTTTTTTGCAGGTTCGACGTTGGCAAACAGATCACTCTGGTAGATCTTTATGTTGTCGATCTGATTATTTAACGCGTTTTCCTTCGAAAGTTCGACAGCTCTTTCATTAACATCGATCATGTGAACCATTCGATCTTCGAAATCCGCAGCAAGCGAAAGACCAATCGGGCCATAGCCGCAGCCTACATCCAAAAAATCACCTTCTGCATCCGGTTCCCGGAAAGCTTCAATCAGCAGCCTTGAGCCAAAGTCCACTTCTCTTTTTGAAAAAACTCCGCTGTCGCTGATAAAAGTAAACGTCCGGTTTCTCAAGCGAAATGCCCACATTGATCTGCTGCTTTTTGCTGAAGGTTTTTCCGAATAATAATGGTCAGTCATCACAGAACCTCCTCAGTTGGTGAACTCTCCAGATATCTTGAAACAAGATGGCTTATCTTATGCGGAAGGGACTACAATTAATTAGCAAAGAAAAAGCCCGCTTTTAAAAGCGAGCTTTCCCCTAAAGATTAGGTGAAGATTACTTAACTTCTACAGAAGCGCCAACTTCTTCAAGTTTAGCTTTAAGCTCTTCAGCTTCTTCTTTCGCAATACCTTCTTTAAGAGGTTTTGGAGTGTTGTCAACAAGTTCTTTAGCTTCTTTCAAGCCAAGACCAGTGATTTCACGAACAACTTTGATAACTTTGATTTTTTGATCTCCTGCACCAGCAAGAACAAGATCAAATTCAGTTTTTTCTTCAGCAGCACCGCCTGCAGCAGCTCCGCCAGCTACAGCTACAGGAGCAGCAGCAGTTACGCCGAATTCTTCTTCGATTGCTTTTACTAAGTCGTTCAGTTCAAGTACAGTTGCTTCTTTAACGGAAGCAATGATTTCTTCGATATTTAAAGCCATTTGTAATTCCTCCATTTTGTTTTATTTTTTAGATACTGATGCTATTAAGCGCCTTGTTCTTCCTTTTGTTCTGCAACAGCTTTAGTTGCAAGAGCAAGATTGCGAACTGGAGCTTGAAGTACGCTAAGCAACATAGAAAGCAAGCCTTCGCGAGATGGAAGTTCAGCAAGAGCTTTCACTTCTTCAACTGTGGACACTTTGCCTTCGATTACGCCCGCTTTGATTTCAAGAGCTTCGTGCTTTTTAGCAAACTCGTTAAGAACTTTAGCTGGAGCGACAACATCTTCAGTGCTGAATGCAATCGCATTCGGTCCTGTTAAGAAATCGTTCAAACCATCAAGTTCAGCTTGTTCAACCGCACGGCGAGTCATCGTGTTTTTGTACACTTTGAACTCAACGTTAGCTTCGCGAAGCTGTTTACGAAGTTCTGTTACTTCAGCTACGTTAAGGCCGCGATAGTCAACGATGATCGTTGATTTACTTTCTTTCAGTTTAGAAGTAATTTCTTCAACAACAACTTTTTTTGTTTCAATTGCGCTGCTCATGGTTACACCTCCTGTAAGATTCATCTGTGTAACACTTATACCGTTCGGTGATCACGTTCTTTAACGACATGTTCCATATAAAAAGCCTCCATTCGACATGGAGGCTGTATATACAAGCATACGTAACGCTAGAGCTGTGATATATATACACCTCGGTAGGAAATTAAGCCTTATCAGCACCTACTGTCTACGGTATAAATGGACATATTTTATTTTTACAACGTTTTGAATTATATCAGAACGTCTTATCAAAAGTCAATATTATTTTACGTTGAAAGTTGAAGGGTCCACTTTGATTCCAGGTCCCATTGTAGATGTAACAGAAACGTTTTTCACGTATACACCTTTAGCAGCAGCAGGCTTCGCTTTCAAAATTGTGTCGTACATTGTCGCGAAGTTCTCTACAAGCTTGCCTTCTTCGAAAGACACTTTTCCGATTGGAACGTGGATGTTTCCTGCTTTATCAACGCGGTATTCAACTTTACCCGCTTTGATTTCGTTGACTGCTTTTTCAACTTCAAATGTAACCGTTCCTGTTTTAGGGTTTGGCATAAGACCTTTTGGTCCAAGCACGCGTCCGATTTTACCGACTTCACCCATCATGTCAGGAGTCGCAACGATCACATCAAAATCAAACCAGCCTTGCTGAATTTTGTTGATGTAATCTGCATCGCCTACGTAGTCTGCACCAGCAGCTTCTGCTTCTTTCGCTTTTTCACCTTTAGCGAAAACAAGAACGCGCTGAGTTTTGCCTGTTCCGTTTGGAAGTACAACTGCACCGCGGATTTGCTGGTCGTTTTTACGAGGGTCAACACCTAAACGAAATGCCGCTTCAACAGTAGCATCGAATTTAGCTGTGTTTGTTTTTTTCACAAGCTCAATCGCTTCGTTTACGTCGTAAGCTTTTGTACGATCTACAAGCTTGGCAGCTTCGACGTATTTTTTACCTTTTTTAGCCATTTTAAAATTTCCTCCTTAGTGGTTTTAGCGGAATAACCTCCCACGAATAAGGGTTGCGAACTTGTCTGATCCAAACTCGCAACCCAGCAAAGAGACAAAAATTAGTCTTCGATCACAATACCCATACTGCGGGCAGTTCCTTCAACCATACGCATAGCCGCTTCAACATCTGCCGCATTTAAGTCAGGCATTTTTGTTTCGGCGATTTCACGTACTTTATCGCGTTTAACGGTTGCGACTTTATTACGGTTAGGCTCACCAGAACCTGACTCAATTCCAGCCGCTTTTTTAAGCAATACAGCAGCAGGCGGAGTTTTTGTGATAAATGTAAATGAACGGTCTTCGTAAACCGAAATTTCTACAGGAATGATCAGACCAGCTTGGTCAGATGTACGAGCGTTAAACTCCTTACAGAATCCCATGATGTTAACACCGGCTTGACCTAACGCAGGACCAACTGGCGGAGCTGGATTCGCTTTTCCAGCAGGAATTTGCAATTTTACAACTTTAACTACTTTTTTAGCCACGAGACACACCTCCTTAAGTCCGTGATGTGGTAATAGGGTGAACCCTCCCACTCAAGGTCTCATTCTTTATATGAATGATGAAAATATCAAGCTAGCTGCCTTGACCTTTTTGCCAAGACGCACCTTTGTATATTACCACTTTTATATAGTGATTTCAAGCGCTTTTCCATTACAATTTGTCAACTTGAGTAAATTCGAGCTCAACCGGGGTCTCTCTTCCGAACATATTAACAAAAACTTTGACTTTATTTTTGTCGTGGTCGATCTCTTCGATCGTCCCTGTGAAATCAGCAAACGGGCCGTCGATAACCTTGACGGTTTCTTTTAATTCAAAGTCGATTTCTGTTTTTCTTTCTTCAAGCCCCATCCGCTTCAGGATTTTTTCCGCTTCGCCCGGAAGCAGTGCAGTCGGCTTTGAACCTGATCCGGCTGAACCGACAAACCCGGTCACACCAGGCGTATTTCGAACAACATACCAGGAATCATCCGTCATGACAAGTTCGACAAGTACATAACCAGGGAAGACTTTCTTTTTAACGACTTTTTTCTTGCCGTTTTTAATATCGGTTTCTTCCTCTTCAGGTACAACGACGCGGAATATCTTATCTTGCATCCCCATCGATTCTACCCGCTTTTCCAAATTCGCCTTTACTTTATTTTCATAGCCGGAGTACGTATGAACCACATACCATTTCTTTTCCATTCTCATTCAGGACCCTTTCAGTCCTTCCCTCCCCACACCTTAAAAGTTTATTGGCCGTACCGGGAAACTGACACTTTCTTTTATACGAGCCTCATATTTTGAAACAATGAAAAAACCCGTTGAACGGGTTTTTTGGCAAGTCATATTTAGATCTATTATAACACGTTATGCTGATCATTATTCAACTATTAAACGAATTAATTGCGTAATACCCGAATCGATGAGTGCAAAAAAGATGGCGAAAAAGATAACGGTGGTGATAACAGTGATCGTATAGCGCGTTAGTTCTTTTCCTTTAGGCCAGGTGACCTTTTTCATTTCTTTTCCGACATTCTTTAAAAATTTGATAATACCCATGGTAAGAAACCTCCACAACCTAAAAACAAAAACACCTATTTTGTTTCCAGATGTACTGTATGTGAATTGCAGTTATTGCAGTATTTCTTTACTTCGAGCCGTTCAGCCAAAGCTGCGGAGCTTTTCATTGTCGTATAATTACGATTTCCGCAATTTTTGCAGGCTAACGTTACTTTTTTCTTCATGTTTACACCTTTTTCTGGACGTTCATTTCCTAAGTAACATATCACAGTCATAAAATGACTGTCAATATGCCATAAGCATCGGCTACAAGCTGATTTCGCGGAGCTCCAGGTACTTTTCAAGCTTCCTTTTGACACGCTGGAGCGCATTATCGATCGATTTTACATGGCGGTTTAATTCTTCGGATATTTCCTGATAGGATCTTCCGTCGAGATAGAGCGCAAGAACTTTTCTTTCTAAATCACTAAGCAATTCTCCCATTTTCAGCTCGATATCATCGAATTCTTCCTGATTGATGATCAGCTCTTCAGGATTCATGACCTTGGCCCCTGAAATCACGTCGAGAAGCGTCCGGTCTGATTCCTCGTCATAAATGGGCTTGTCCAGCGACACATAAGAATTGAGCGGAATATGTTTCTGGCGAGTAGCTGTTTTGATAGCGGTAATAATTTGGCGGGTAATGCATAATTCTGCAAAAGCTTTGAATGAAGTCAGCTTGTCCTCTCTAAAATCACGGATAGATTTGTAGAGTCCAATCATGCCTTCCTGAACGATATCTTCCCGATCAGCCCCGATTAAGAAGTAGGATCTTGCTTTTGCCCTTACAAAATTACGGTACTTTGTAATCAAGTAATCTAACGCATCACTGTCTCCGACATGAACCATTTCAATGACCTGCTCGTCTTCCAACTGGCAAAAACGTTCTTTGCTGAACTGTTCTTTGCTGAATTTTCCCTGGTTGTTTTGTAAGTTCACTCCGATCCCCCCGACCGCACGTAGATAGAAATATTATACAGTAATGGACAAAAAAGCGTCAACCTAATCCAAGTCGCCACGCCGCCATTTTTCGAAGATCCTCAAGACGTCTTCTGACAATGGAATTTTCCCTGCGGGACGCTCTGAGGTGATTTGTTTCACCCTGTTTTCAATTTGCCTTTCGATCGCTTCGACCTCCCTGAGCAGCTCTCTGGCCGATTTGCGCAGGGCCCCCTGGCCAAAAATCGCCCACTGCTCTGTGTAATCGGATGTGGCAACATGGATCTGCGTCTGAATACTATTCAAGTCTGACACCAGTTTCTCGATCCGTTCATCAGCCGTTTCATTTTCCCTTGTGAATATCACTTCTACGCGATGATTGACCTTCTTTTTCTCGATTCCTTTAACGAGATGCGCATCAAAGACAACGATTACCCGAAACCCTGTATACGATTGATATTCCGCCATCTTCTGAATCAACAGGTCCCTTGCTTCTTCAAAACTGTTTTCTTTTAAATCTTTCAGCTGAGGCCAAGCCCCAATCATGTTATAACCGTCGACCAACAGGATGTCCATTCCGTCTATTCTCCCAGAGGGCTTCGTTTCCGGTACACTTCATACATCAGCAGGCCGGCTGCAACTGAGGCGTTCAGGGATGTGACCTTTCCCGCCATCGGCAGGCGAATGAGAAAATCACATTTCTCTTTAACAAGCCTTCCCATGCCTTTTCCTTCGCTGCCGATGACAAGCGCAAGCGGCATATTTCCGTCCAGCGACCTGTAGTCCTGTTGTCCAGACGCATCGGTACCGACGACCCAAATGCCCCGTCCCTTCATTTCTTCCAGGGTCCGCGACAGATTGGTCACCTTGACGACCGGAATATGTTCGATGGCTCCTGTCGAGGCTTTGGCGACAGTCGTTGTAAGGCCGACCGCGCGCCTTTTCGGAATGACGATGCCGTGAGCCCCGACCGCGTCTGCGGTGCGCATAATAGAGCCCAGGTTGTGCGGATCCTCAATTTCGTCTAATACAAGGATAAACGGCTGTTCATTTCTGTCTTCGGCCTTTTGAAAAAGATCATCCAGCTCGGCATACTCGTAAGCCGCTACCTGGGCGACGACGCCTTGATGCTGTCCGGAAACCATTTGATCGAGTTTTTTTCTTGGGACATAATGAATCGTGACGCCATTTTTGGCGGCGAGATCGACGACTTGCTGAGCCTGTCCCTTCACTGTGTTTTCCGCCATCCACAGCTTATACAATTCCCGGCCGGACTTTAATGTTTCGATGACCGCGTTTTTTCCTATGACGTAATCATGCTGCTGACTCATTTTACTTCCTCCCTGCCATCCCGTTTTTCCAGCGCTGCTTTGATGAGTTCATTAAGCCTATCTTCCCTGTTCTCAAGAAAAAGATACCCGATGACCGCCTCAAAAGCCGTACTGTAACGATATGTTTGGACATCCGTGTTTTTCGGTACCGTTCCGGATTTGGCATTCCGCCCTCTTCTCAGCACAGCCTGTTCTTCCTCGGTGAAAAATTCCTGCTCCTCAAGCGCAAACAGCATGCTTGCCTGCGACTTGGCGGAGACATATCGCCTCGACTGCCGGTGCAGATCATTGGGCCTTGTCATGCCTTGCTTTAAGAGGTGATGCCTCACATATACCTCCAAAACGGCATCACCCATGTAAGCAAGCGCCAAACCATTCAGCTGTTTGGCGTCTTTAATGGTTTCCAAATTCATGTTTATGATTCTCCTCTTTTCCAGCGCGTGCCCTGCGGAGTGTCCTCCAAGATAATATTCATGCTTTTCAACTGGTCGCGAATCTGATCAGATGTTGCAAAGTCGCGGTTTCTCCGGGCCTCATTCCGCTTCTCGATCAGTTCTTCAATGTCTTTATCCAAAAGTTCCTGTTCCTTGAGGGAGAAGCCGAGCACTGAGCAGATCTCGTCAAACAGCTGTATAAACGCCTGAATGACATGTTCTGCAGTATTCTTTTCCTGCAAATAGTAGTTGGCATGTTTGGCCAGGTCAAACAGGACGGAAATGGCATTCGCTGTATTGAAATCATCATCCATAGCCGTTTGGAAGGCTTTTCGCTGCTCTTCGATTTTTTCAAGCCATTCTGAATCGCCCTCTGTTAAATTTGTACTGCTTTTTAGGCGATGCTGCAAATTGCTATAAGCTGTTTTTAGACGTCCAAAAGCGTTTTTTGTGTTCTCGAGAAGTTCGACCGAATAGTTTATCGGATGTCTGTAATGAACAGACAGCATGAAAAACCGCAGCACTTGGGGGTCATGCTCTTTAATAATGTCATGCACAAGAACAAAGTTGCCGAGCGATTTTGACATTTTCTCATTATCGATATTAATGTAGCCGTTATGAAGCCAATATTTCGCGAAAGGCTTCCCTGTTAATGCTTCCGATTGGGCAATTTCGTTTTCATGATGCGGGAAGGCCAGATCCTGACCGCCGGCGTGAATGTCGATCGAATCGCCCAGATATTTTCTCGCCATCGCAGAGCACTCGATATGCCAGCCGGGACGGCCTTTTCCCCAAGGGCTATCCCAGGAGATTTCGTTATCTTTAGCCGCTTTCCATAGTGTAAAATCGAGCGCATCTTCTTTCTTTTCGCCCACTTGAATTCGGGCGCCTGATCTCAGCTCATCGACCGATTGATGCGACAGCTTTCCATAGCCTTCAAACGATCTTGTTTTATAATAAACATCTCCGTCCGCCTCATAGGCATAGCCCTTATCGATCAGCGTCTGAATAAAGTCGATGATCTCATCCATGTTTTCAGTGACGCGCGGATGGCAGTCAGCTTTTGTGCAGCCCAGTGAACCGACATCTTCGAAGTATGCCTTAATAAAGCGTTCGGCGATGACCGGCACTTCCTCTCCAAGTTCATTTGCCGCTTTAATTAATTTGTCATCGACATCTGTAAAATTGGAGACATATTGGACTTCATAGCCTTTATACTCTAAATACTTTCTGACAGTGTCAAACACGATAGCCGGCCTTGCGTTTCCGATATGGATGTAGTTATATACTGTCGGACCGCACACATACATTTTGACCTTGCCTTCTTCAAGAGGCACAAACGGCTCTTTTTTTCGTGTGAGAGTATTATACAATGTTAGTGTCACAGCTCATCTTCCCTTTCTTTTCTCCGGAGCTCTTGTTTCAGCTGCCTGATTTCGTTTTCCAATTCTCTGAAGCGGTCAGCCACCGGATCCGGCAAATCCTGGTGATTCAAGTCGCGTCTGATTTTCTTTCCGTTTTGTACGACGACCCGGCCCGGGATGCCGACAACGGTGGAGCATTCAGGCACATCGTGCAGGACGACGGAGCCTGCACCGATTTTCGCCCCTCTTCCGACTGTAATGGATCCAAGCACTTTAGCCCCTGTTGAGATCAGGGCATCGTCCTCGATTGTCGGATGCCTTTTGCCTTTTTCTTTTCCTGTTCCCCCAAGCGTCACGCCCTGAAAAACCGTGACATTGTTTCCGATCTCACAGGTTTCGCCGATCACAACCCCCATGCCGTGATCAATGAAAAATCTCCTGCCGATCTTGGCACCCGGGTGAATTTCGATTCCCGTAAAGAAGCGGGCGATTTGAGAGATCGCTCTGGCGATGAAAAACCTTTTTCTTTTATATAAAGCATGTGCAATTCGATGTGCCCATATAGCATGCAAACCTGAATAAGTTAAGATGACTTCAATGTAGCTTCTCGCAGCCGGATCTTGGTCAAATACGACATCTACATCTTCTTTCAGCATTTTAAAGAACACATGATTCCCCCCGTTCCCCGCTTCCTTTGTCTCTATTGTCAAACCATATAAAAAACGCCTCTGTCTGATGACAGAGACGCTTTTTGACGCGCGGTTCCACTCTGTTTAGAAAACAGCACAGCTGTTTTCTCAACTCTCATCCATAACGGCGGATACCGCCTTTGAATACTTGTTATAAAAACGTTCTTCAAAGGTCTCAAGAGGTGCATTTCTAAAGCCCGGCGCTTAAGTCTTTTCCAGCCGATGAAGACTCTCTCTTTAAAGGCCCTGGCTTTATACTTATCCCTGTCAACGATTTATCTTATTGAATAATGTTATGCAGCCGTTTTAAAACGGTGTCTTTCCCCAATAATTCAATGGACTGAGGCAGTTCAGGACCGTGGGTCTGGCCTGTCGTCGCTACGCGGATCGGCATAAACAGCTTTTTCCCTTTATGTCCTGTTTCTTTTTGAACGGCTTTGATGGATGCCTTGATCTCATCTGCCGTAAACGAGTCAAGCTGCTCAAGCTTTTCGGCAAATACGCGAAGCACTTCCGGAACCTGCTCTTCTTCTAAAACTGTTCTTGCTTCACGATTATACTGGATATCGTCTTTAAAGAACAACTCTGTTAACTCGACGATTTCAGCGCCGTAGCTCAGCTGTTCCTGATATAGGGAAATCAGCTTGCGCACCCATTCCTGTTCGCTGCCTGAAAGCTCTTCTGAAACCTTGCCCGCTTTTTGCAAATGCGGCACGGTCAATTCGATGACCTGATCAAGATCAAGTTTTTTCACATACTGGTTGTTGACCCATTTCAGTTTATGCGTATCAAACACCGCTGGTGATTTTGACAAACGGTTTACATCAAATATCTCAATAAACTGTTCTTTTGTAAACAGTTCTTCTTCTCCGACCGGCGACCAGCCTAGAAGAGTGATGAAGTTAAACAATGCTTCCGGCAAATAGCCGAGCTCTTCGTACTGCTCGATAAACTGAATGATGGACTCATCACGTTTGCTCAGTTTTTTGCGGCTTTCATTGACGATTAATGTCATATGTCCAAATGCCGGGATATCCCAGCCAAGGGCGTTGTAAATCATGATCTGCTTTGGCGTATTGGAAATGTGGTCTTCGCCGCGCAGGACATGCGTCATTTTCATTAAATAGTCATCGACCGCTACGGCAAAGTTGTAAGTAGGCGTTCCGTCTTTCTTCACGATGACGAAGTCGCCGATTCCGTCTGTTTCAAAAGAAATTTCTCCTTTGACGATGTCATCAAAGCGGATGACTTCACCTTGAGGCACTTTAAAGCGGATGCTCGGCTGTCTTCCTTCAGCTTCGAGCTTTTCCTGCTCTTCTTTTGTTAAATTGCGGCACTTGCCGGAGTAGCGCGGCATTTCTCCGCGGGCAGCCTGTTCCTCACGCTCTTTCTCAAGCTCTTCTTCCGTGCAGTAGCATTTGTAGGCTAGCCCTTTTTCAAGAAGCTCCTCGTAATATGTTTTGTAAATGTCGTTTCTTTCGGATTGGCGGTATGGTCCGTATTCTCCTCCGACATCCACGCTTTCATCCCAGTCGATGCCCAGCCATTTTAAATAGTTCAGCTGGCTTTGCTCCCCGCCTTCAATGTTGCGCTTGCGGTCCGTATCTTCAATGCGGATGATGAATTTTCCGCCTTGGCTCCGGGCAAACAAATAATTAAAAAGAGCGGTTCTGGCATTTCCGATATGTAAATGGCCTGTTGGGCTCGGCGCATAACGAACCCGAACTTCGTTTCCCATCTGTCTAACTTCCTTTCGTCTCTAGCAGAGTTCAAATTTATTTCCTATTCTATCATCAAATGAACCTGTCTTCAAAATGAATTATACCTTTTGGAGCAGAACGGAAGCCTGGGCGGCGATTCCTTCGGCTCTTCCCGTAAATCCGAGCTTTTCGGTTGTGGTCGCTTTTACGTTAATTTGGGAAATTTCCGCCTCTAGCCCTTCGGCAATTCTGGCTCTCATGTCTTCGATATACGGCGCCATTTTAGGCTTTTGGGCGATGATTGTACAATCCAGGTTCCCTAGCGTATAGCCTTTTTCCTTCACGATCATCCAGACGTGGCGAAGGAGTTTGAAGGAGTCGGCATCTTTGAATTCAGGATCGGTATCCGGAAAGTGTTTTCCGATATCGCCCTCGCCGACGGCACCGAGACATGCATCCGCAATCGTGTGCAAAAGCACATCTGCATCTGAATGTCCGAGAAGGCCTTTTTCGTAAGGAATCGTAATTCCCCCGATTATGAGCGGCCTGCCTTCCACTAGTTGATGGACGTCAAATCCTTGGCCTATTCTAAACATGTTCATTCCTCTTTTCCGCTTCTAATATCGCTTCTGCGACAAGCAAGTCATCCGGGGTCGTCAGTTTGATGTTTTGATAATCCCCTTGAATGATTGCAACCGTACCTCCGGCTTCCTCGACAAGACTGGCGTCGTCCGTACCGAGGAAACCTTTTGCTTCAGCCTCAAGGTGAGCATTCATCAGAATAGAAAGACGAAAAGCTTGTGGGGTTTGAGCGGCCCACAAGCTTGAACGTTCAATCGTTCCGGCTATCTCACCGTCTTGAACGCGTTTGATCGTGTCTTTAACAGGAACGGCAACGATGGCTGCCCCTGTTTCCTTTGCTTTCTCGACAAGCTGTTCGATATATTCCCGTTTAATAAAAGGTCTTGCTCCGTCATGGACGAGGACCGTTTCCTCTTTGCCGGCCGCTTTAATGCCCGCAAAAACGCTTTGCTGGCGTTCTCTTCCGCCCGGCACCATCTCGATCGGAGTCTTAAAATGATAGGTTTTTAAAAGGGTGTTGAATTCACCGAATTCCTGTTCATTGATGACAAGAATGATCCTTTTGCAGGCATCATGGTTTTCAAACACCTTTAATGTATGAATAATCACAGGTATTCCTTTCGCCTCGATAAACAGTTTGTTTTTCCCGGCATTCATTCGTTTACCTTGTCCGGCGGCAGGAATGACGACTTCATAATTCATTTTATTTCTCCCTTTTTCAAAGCGCCTTTTCCAGCAGTTTCGGCTTGGCGAATATCATTCTGCCTGCCGCTGTCTGCAGCACGCTGGTCACGAGCACGTCGATATGTTTGCCAATATAATTTCGCCCTTCTTCAACGACAATCATCGTGCCGTCGTCCAGATAAGCCACGCCCTGATTATGTTCTTTTCCGTCTTTGATGACCTGCACCTTCATTTCTTCTCCCGGAAGCACGACAGGCTTGACGGCGTTGGCAAGGTCGTTGATGTTCAATACGGCAACCTTTTGGAGCTCGCATACTTTGTTCAAATTGAAATCGTTTGTGACGACAACGCCCGAGGTCAGCTTCGCCAGTTTGACGAGCTTGCTGTCGACCTCTTGGATGTCTTCAAAATCGCCTTCATAAATTTCAACTTTAATATCAAGCTCTTTCTGGATACGGTTTAAAATATCCAGTCCTCTCCGCCCTCTGTTTCGTTTGAGGACGTCTGAAGAGTCGGCGATATGCTGCAGTTCCTCAAGCACAAACTGAGGAATCACAATGACGCCTTCAAGAAATCCGGTCTGACAAATATCAGCAATTCTCCCATCTATAATAACACTTGTGTCTAAAATTTTCAGCTTTTTGTCTTCTTCCGGACGCTCTTCCTCAGCAGAACCTTTTTTCTTTCTCGATGTAAAAAGTGTCAGCATTTCATCCTTTTTCTTGAAACCCACACGGAATCCGAGATAGCCGAGAAATGCGGCCAACACAATCGGAATGACCGTGCTGATTAACTGATAAGGGATGTCTTTTAACGGAATGACGTTGACGATAAGATAAGCGAGCATAAGTCCGAAGATTAATCCCAAAGAGCCGAACAACAAGTCTGAGACAGGTGCTTTGATCAAGGAATCCTCAATCTGTTTCACCCAGTTGATGACGTGATCCGCACACCAGATGCCCAGAAGAAAAAAGATGATAGCTCCTAAACAAGCAGACGCATACGGGTTTGTTACTAAAGGTATGTCCTGTACATTTAACAGTACAAACAATTCCGGTATGAGAAAAATACCGATAACGCCTCCCAAAATCGCAAAGAACGCTTGAACTATTCGTTTTAACATACCTTCACCTCCTTTAAAATAATCGTTTTAATTTTTATAAATGCAGCTGTTTCCACGTGAAAAAGGGAAAACAAAAAGTAAGAATAATATACCCATAAATTGCAAATTTTAATCACTTCTAGAAAATTTTCTCACAGCTGCCTGTCAGTATAATGTTTCTCCTGAAGTCTCTTTAACCCTTTCTTTATCTTTTGGGCACGAACAGCCCCAATTCCTTCCACTTCATCCAAATCTTTTACATCCGCTTCGATAATGAGCTTTAAATGGCCGAATGCTTCGACAACATTTTCGACGATCGGCATCGGGAGGCGGGGAATTTTGTGGAGAAGCCTGTAGCCTCTCGGAAAAACGTATTCTTCCATGTTCGTAGTTGCTGAATAGCCTAAAAGCTTAAGGAGAATCGCATCATCCAGCAATTCGAAACTCGACATATCCTGAAGCTGTTTCAGCAGAACAAACGGGTCTTTGATTTTTTCTTTCACATAATCTTTGACGAACAGCGCCGCTTCCTGCTCCATATCGGTGATCAGTTCGCTAACCTGGAGTCTGATGAGATGGCCTTCTGTTCCAAGCTCTTTAATATACATATTAATTTCGTTTTTGATTCTGAGCACCATTTCATATCGATGCAGAACGGAGATGACATCCCCAAATGTAACAAGCTCTTCAAATTCCAGCGCGTTCAAATTGGAAATCGCATGGTCCAAAATGAGTTTGTATTTTTCGAGCGTCTGAATCGCCTGATTGGCTTTTGTTAAGATAAAGCCGATATCTTTGAGTATATATTTCATATTTTCCTGATAGAGCGTAATCACATTCCGTCTTTCAGAAATCGCGATGATCAGACAGCCGGTCTGCTTGGCCACACGCTCGGCTGTTCTGTGTCTCATGCCCGTCTCAGAGGAGGGAATCGTCGCCTCAGGCATGAGCTGTGTATTGGCATATAGAATTTTTTGCCCTGAATCGCTGAGAATGATCGCCCCGTCCATTTTAGCCAGCTCGTACAGATGAGCCGGAGAGAAAGAAGAATTTATGTGGAACCCTCCGTCAACCACTTCTTTCACTTTATCGTTGAAGCCGACCACGATTAATCCGCCTGTTTTGGCCCGAAGGACGTTTTCGATTCCTTCGCGAAGAGGCGTGCCGGGGGCGACAAACTGCAATATTTCTGAAAGATCCTGTTTCGCTCCTTTTTTGTCTTTGTCCATATATTATGATCCTCCTAATGAAGCTCGAAGGGCCTCAGCTACATTTTCAACGCCGACGACTTCGATTCCTTTCGGCTTTGTCCATCCTTCTACATTTGCAGAAGGAATAATCATTCTTTTAAAACCAAGCTTCGCCGCTTCCTGCACCCTCTGTTCTATCCTTGATACTCTGCGGACCTCCCCTGTCAATCCGACTTCTCCGATAAAACAATCCGTCGGATGAGGCGGGGTGTCTCTGAAGCTTGAGGCGATGCTCACTGCAACGGCGAGGTCAATCGCTGGCTCGTCCAGCTTGACGCCTCCGGCGACTTTTAAATAGGCGTCTTGATTTTGCAGCAGCAGTCCAACCCTTTTTTCTAAAACTGCCATTAGCAATGAGACGCGGTTATGATCAATCCCGGTTGCCATCCGGCGCGGATTCCCAAAGCTCGTGGGGGAAATCAGCGCCTGAATCTCTACTAAGACTGGCCTCGTGCCTTCCATTGAGGCCACGACACTCGATCCGGCCGCTCCCGCCGAGCGCTCTTCGAGAAAGATTTCTGACGGATTCAGCACCTCTGTCAGGCCCTCTTCCCTCATTTCAAAGATTCCCATTTCATTCGTTGATCCAAACCGGTTTTTGACGGCTCTTAAAATCCGAAATGTATGATGCCGCTCACCTTCAAAGTAAAGGACGGTGTCGACCATATGTTCCAGAAGTCTCGGTCCGGCAATCGAACCTTCTTTTGTGACATGCCCGACGATAAATATTGGAATCCCTTTCGTTTTTGCAATTCTCATCAGCTCAGCGGTGCATTCCCTGACCTGGGAGACGCTGCCCGGAGCGGATGTGATATCACTTTGGTAAACGGTTTGAATCGAATCAACCACTACGAATGATGGGTTCATCTCTTCTATAGAAGACGTAATATACTCCATATCGGTTTCAGATAAAACGTGAAGAGTGGGACTGTTGATACCTAGACGGTCTGCTCTCAGCTTTGTCTGCTTGACCGATTCTTCGCCTGAGATGTACAGGACATTTTCTTTTGAATCAGCGAGCTGGGCAGATACTTGAAGCAGCAAGGTTGATTTCCCGATGCCGGGGTCGCCTCCGATTAAAACAAGTGAACCTTTGACGATGCCGTTTCCCAAGACGCGGTTGAATTCGCCAAGTTTCGTTTTAATTCGCGGCTCTTCTGTTGTTTCAATTGAAGTGAGAGGTGAAGGCTTTTGCACCGTTTGAACGGAATGTGAAAAAGCGGTTCTTCTGTTGGCGGCGGGTTTTTTTATCGTTTCTTCCACCATGGTATTCCATGCACCGCATCCGGGGCATTTCCCCATCCACTTGGCGGATTCGTAGCCGCATGAGTGACAAATGAATTTAGTCTTTGTTTTAGCCATTGATTTTTCAAAACGCTCCCTTTATAAGAAAGTGAGGCATACTGATGAACATCGTATGCCTCTTTCTTTTGTCTCTATATTAGTTCGTTTTAGCTTCGGTTTTTACGACAAATTCTCCGTCTTCTACATCCAAAACAATATGCTGGCCTTTTTGAATATGGCCTTTTAGGAGCTCTTCTGACAGCCGGTCTTCCACGTGTTTTTGGATTGCTCTTCTGAGAGGACGCGCTCCGTATTCGAGATCCACGCCTTCATCGGCGATTTTTTCTTTAGCCGCTTCAGTCAGCTCAATTGAAAGATCCTGTTCTTTCAGACGCTTGGTCAATTGGTCTGACATGAGGGATACAATATCTTTCAAATGTTTTTTCTCCAAAGAGTGGAAGACGATGATCTCATCAATCCGGTTGATAAATTCAGGTCTAAAGGCGCGTTTTAGTTCACCCATGACTTTGTCTTTCATATCTTTATAATTCTGGGTTTCATCCTGGACATTAAACCCGACGTATTTATTTCTTCTCAGTTCGCTCGCACCGACGTTTGATGTCATGATCAAAATCGTATTCCTAAAGTCAACCGTGCGCCCTTTTGAATCAGTCAGGCGGCCGTCTTCAAGCACCTGCAGCAAAATATTGAAGACATCTGGGTGAGCTTTCTCGATTTCATCAAGCAAGACGACGGAATACGGTTTTCTTCTCACTTTTTCAGTGAGCTGTCCGCCTTCATCATAGCCGACATATCCAGGAGGTGAACCGACGAGTCTTGATGTTGAATGTTTTTCCATGTACTCGGACATATCGATGCGAATCATTGCTTCTTCATCGCCGAAAATGGACTCGGCAAGTGCACGGGCAAGCTCCGTTTTCCCTACGCCTGTTGGGCCAAGGAAAATAAACGAACCGATAGGACGTTTTGGATCTTTTAAGCCGGCACGCGCGCGTCTGACTGCTTTTGCAACTGCAACGACAGCCTCATCCTGGCCGATAACGCGGGAATGAAGAATGCTCTCCATGTTCAGCAATTTGTCTGTTTCGGTCTGCGCAATTTTGGAAACCGGCACTCCGGTCCAGCTTGATACAACCATTGCAATATCGTCGACGGTCACTTCGGAATTTTCTTGACCTTGCTTTTCTTTCCAGGTTTTCTTGGTTTCTTCGACCTGTTCACGCAAGCGCTGCTCCGTATCACGTAAAGACGCTGCTTTTTCGAATTCCTGGCTTTGAACAGCGGCATCTTTTTCTTTCCTTACCTCATCAAGCTTTTGTTCAAGCTCTTTTAAGTTAGGAGGCGTTGTGAATGAACGCAGTCTAACCTTTGAGCCGGCTTCATCGATTAAGTCGATCGCCTTGTCAGGCAGAAAACGGTCCGAAATGTAGCGGTCTGACAGCTTTACTGCCGCTTCGATCGCTTCATCCGTAATCGATACGCGGTGATGGGCTTCATAGCGGTCTCTGAGCCCTTTCAATATTTGAATGCTTTCTTCAGGAGACGGCTGGTCAACCTGAATCGGCTGAAAACGCCGTTCTAGTGCAGCATCTTTTTCAATGTATTTGCGGTATTCATCAAGGGTTGTCGCCCCGATGCATTGCAGCTCTCCGCGCGCCAGCGACGGTTTAAGGATATTGGAGGCATCGATGGCCCCTTCCGCTCCTCCGGCTCCGATGAGAGTATGCAGCTCATCGATGAAGAGGATGATATTTCCCGCTTGACGAATTTCGTCCATCACTTTTTTCAGGCGGTCTTCAAATTCACCGCGATATTTCGTGCCGGCGACAACCGTTCCCATATCAAGTGTCATGACGCGCTTGTCGCGTAAAATCTCCGGTACTTCGTTATTGATGATCTGCTGGGCCAGGCCTTCGGCAATCGCAGTCTTACCGACACCAGGCTCCCCGATTAACACAGGGTTATTTTTCGTTCTGCGGCTCAACACTTCAATCACGCGTTGAATTTCTTTGCTTCTGCCGATCACGGGATCAAGGCTGTCTTCTTTTGCAATCGCCGTGAGATCCCGGGCAAGACTGTCTAAAGTTGGTGTGTTGGCGCTACTGTTGGCGCCTGAAGCAGCGCCTCCGCTCTCATTGCTGCCCAACAGCTGCAATACTTGCTGTCTCGCTTTGTTTAAGCTGACGCCTAAATTATTCAGCACCCTTGCCGCAACACCTTCCCCTTCGCGGATTAAGCCAAGGAGGATGTGTTCAGTTCCAACGTAGGAGTGGCCAAGCTTTCTCGCTTCATCCATCGCCAATTCGGTCACTTTCTTGGCTCTCGGTGTGTAATGGATCGATTGTGACATTTCTTGTCCGCGGCCGATGAGGCTTTCAACTTCTTTTTGAATCTTGTCAGGGCTGAGTCCTAACGCCTGCAGCGCTTTCGCAGCAATTCCTTCTCCCTCGCGGACAAGGCCGAGGAGAATATGTTCTGTTCCAATGTTATTATGGCCCAGACGCAGAGCTTCTTCTTGAGCAAGCGCCAATACTTTTTGTGCTCTTTCTGTGAATCTTCCAAACATCATATCGTTTCATCCTCCTGTCTATTGCCGTTGTTTTCTAATTTCAAGCGCTCCCTGATAAGAGCAGCCCGCCTGATGTCCCTCTCGTTTGGCCTTAAGGCTCCTCCGGAATATTGCTGGAGAAATCCAGGCTGTGTCAGGATCATCAGCTCATTAAGTATATTGCTGGAAAGACCTTTTATTATCCCCAGGTCAATTCCAAGACGAACGTCTGAAAGACATCTTGCTGTTTCTTTCGACTCGATCATCCGGCAATTGGACAGTACGCCGTAAGATCTGTAGACGCGGTCTTCAAGTTCGATTTGCGAAGTCTGATAAAGCGCCTTTCTTGCTGAACGCTCTTGTTCGATCAGCTGAGCAACGACACTGTTCAGATCTTCGACAATGTCGTGTTCCGATTTACCGAGGGTAATTTGGTTGGAAATTTGAAAGATATTCCCTAATGCTTCGCTGCCTTCACCGTAAATTCCTCTAACAACAAGCCCTAATTGATTAATTGCCGGAATAATTCTGTTTATTTGCCTAGTTAACACTAAAGCAGGAAGGTGCATCATGACAGAAGCTCTAAGCCCTGTTCCGACATTTGTAGGGCAGCTGGTCAAGTAGCCTCTTTGTTCGGAAAAAGCGTAGTCGATCCGGTCTTCAATCCAATCGTCCACCTGATTTGCTGCTTTCAATGCTTCTGACAGCTGAAATCCCGGAAATAGACATTGAATGCGAATATGATCTTCCTCATTCAGCATAATACTCACTTCTTCATTTTCAGAAAGAAGGCATGCGCCAAAGGAAGCTTCCGTCAAATGCGGACTGATCAGATGTTTTTCCACAAGAACCCTTTTTTCCAAAGGCTGGACCTGATCCATTTTCACAAGCTCAAACTTCCCGATACCGGGCACTTCATAGCCTGTGAACTGTTCTTCAAACAATGCTATAATCGCTGAAGCCTCTTCATTTGAAAAAAGCGTTGGAAAACGGACTTTATCCAAATTGCGCGCAAGACGGATCCGGCTGCTAAGCACGATGTCACTCTCAGGGCCTTCTTGCCGCATCCAATTGCTTAAAGCATTCTGAATAAAATGCTGCAGTGACATCAGTCCTCCTCCTCCTTGTTTGCATTCAGGTTTTGTTCAAGCGATCTGATCTGATCTCTGATGTTGGCTGCTTTTTCAAATTCCTCCTGCTGAATTAATTCTTTCAGCTCTTTTTTTAATGCTTCAATTTGTCTTCTTACATGCAGATTACCGCCGATCCGCTTTGGTATTTTACCCGCGTGGACCGTGTTCCCGCTGTGAACTTTTCTTAAAACCGGAGTGATATAGGAGTGGAAGGTTTTATAACATTCCGAACATCCAAACCGGCCGGTTTTTCGAAATTCCGGGAACGTCATATTGCATTTTTTGCATCGCAAAACCTGATCCGGCTGTTGAAAAAGCTGCGCCTCGCTGCTGTTTGTAAAAGACGAGTCAAAATTAAGCAGTCCGGATAATAAATTATGGATGGAAAATCCGCCACTTTCATTCATAGAATATGACTCGCTGTTCTCTTTCGCACATTGTTCACAGATGTGCATTTCTTTTTTTTCACCATTAATAACTTTCGTAAAGTGAAAAGTTGCCGGTCTTTCTTTACACTCTTGACATATCACGCTTCTCACCCGCTTTACTTAAATTTAAGTGACGTAAGCATGGCTTTCATCATTCTTGCTCTTAATTCGTCTCGTTCAGGCAAATCAATATATAAAACAGAACGGTCCATGACACTCACCATCAATTTCGCTTCGCTTTCTGTAATGACACCATTTTCTAACAGCCTTAAAATGATGTCATCTGAAGCAGCCTGGGAGAGCCTTGTATAGATTTGATTCATAATATTGTTAATCAAATCAATTTTGTCGTTCATTTTAATTTTAATAATTCGGATATAACCGCCGCCGCCTCTTTTGCTTTCGACAATATATCCGCGCTCGCTCGTAAAACGCGTATTGATTACGTAATTGATCTGAGAAGGAACACACTGAAATTTATCGGCTATTTCGCTCCGTTTAATCTCTAATATTTCTTTCCCGTTCTGTTCTAATATTTGTTTCAAATACTGTTCGATTATGTCAGAAATATTTTTCCCCACTCAGCCCCCTCCTTCACTTGACTTTGACTATATTTGACTTTAACTTTACTATAAGTGGTTTTCGTTTTTTTTTCAACTAATTGCTCTTCGTCCTTTATTATTTCCACTTTTAGCTGTCATAAAACCTTAGGGAAAAGAAAAAAGACCAGCTTTTATATAAGCTGGTCTTTCTAAGCGCTTGGCGGCGTCCTACTCTCACAGGGGGAAGCCCCCAACTACCATCGGCGCTGAAGAGCTTAACTTCCGTGTTCGGCATGGGAACGGGTGTGACCTCTTCGCTATCGCCACCAAACTATGCCTTCAGGACGAAGGTACTGGGCGTTCCTCACAGGATGTGAGGGCCTTTAGCCGAGTTTCCTTGCCTTTGGCTTTCTGAGAGGTGTTCTCTCAAAACTAGATAACGGACAGACGATTCACAAAT
>NC_006270.3:0-95000 GCF_000011645.1 Bacillus licheniformis DSM 13 = ATCC 14580 | reverse complement strand
AAGGAGAATTCGTCAAAAGCATAATCAGTCTGTCGATGCCGATTCCAAGGCCGCCGGTAGGAGGCATTCCGTACTCCAGCGCTTCGACAAAGTCTTCATCCATCATATGCGCTTCATCGTTTCCTTCTTCACGTTCTTTTAATTGCGCTTCAAAGCGTTCTTTTTGGTCGATAGGATCATTTAATTCAGTAAATGCATTCGCGTGCTCACGGCCCACGATAAACAGCTCAAAACGGTCCGTAAATCGAGGGTCTTCAGGATTTTTCTTAGCCAGAGGAGAAATCTCCACAGGGTGTCCGTATATAAAAGTAGGCTGAATCAACGTTTCTTCAACTTTTTGCTCGAAGAATTCATTAATGATATGTCCAACTGACATGCCTTCAGAAATTTCAATTCCGTGTTCTTTGGCATATGCTCTTGCTTCTTCTACCGATACTTCTTTCCAGAAGTCTACACCGGTGGCTTCTTTAACAGCATCGACCATATGGAGTCTCTTCCATTCAGGCTTGAGGTCGACTTCATAATCTCCATATTGAACGGTCGTAGTGCCGAGCACTTCTTGTGCAATATGAGCAATGAGATTTTCCGTCAATCTCATAATATCCTTATAGTCAGCATAAGCTTCGTAAAGTTCGATCATCGTAAATTCAGGATTGTGCCGTGTGGAGACCCCTTCATTTCGGAATACACGTCCGATTTCATAGACTTTTTCCAACCCGCCGACGATCAGCCTTTTCAAATGGAGCTCGATAGCGATCCTCATGTAAAGCGGCATATCCAGCGCATTATGATGTGTAATGAACGGACGGGCAGATGCGCCACCCGGAATCGCGTGCATCGTAGGCGTTTCAACTTCTAAGTATCCGTGGTCATCTAAGTATCTTCTCATGGATTGAATGATTTTGCTTCGTGTAATAAACGTATTTTTGCTTTCCGGATTTACGATCAAATCCAAATAACGCTGACGGTAGCGCTGCTCGATGTCCTTTAATCCATGATATTTGTCCGGAAGCGGACGAAGAGCTTTTGTCAATAAATCAAAAGATGTTGCTTTTACAGACAATTCGCCTACATTCGTTTTAAACATGACGCCTGTAACGCCGACGATGTCCCCGAGGTCAGAGCTTTTAAACCATTCGTACTGCTCTTCACCGACACTGTCTTTTCTGACATAGATCTGAATCTGGCCCTTTAAATCCTGAATATGCGCGAATCCCGCTTTCCCTTTTCCGCGCTTTGTCATCATCCGGCCGGCAATCGTTACTTCAATTGCTTTTTCCTCTAATTCTTCTTTTGAGAATTCATTATACGACTCAATGAGATCAGTTGATTGATGGGTGCGATCAAAACGCTGTCCGAAAGGATCTTTTCCGCTTTCTCTCAACTGATTCATTTTATCGCGTCTGACTTGCAGCTGGTCGTTTAATTCTTCATGGTTATGCTCTTCATGGCTCATCATATATCACTCCGTTACTTTTAGTCTTTCAGGAAAAAAGCAGAAAAACTGCCAGTGAAAACTGGCAGTGAGCAGAGGTCGGATTTATCCTACTTTTGCATCCTGAAGCTCTTTTGCCTCGGCTTCAATCGTAAACGCGTCTAAAAGCTGAACGAGCTCATCTCTCGTTTCGCAATGGTTGATTTCATTCCGGACCTTTGCGTTTCCTCTTATGCCTTTTAGATACCAGGCTGCGTGCTTTCTCATTTCGCGAACCGCAACATTTTCGCCTTTCAGCCCGATTAATCGGTCAAGGTGAAGTTTGCAGACAGAAATTTTCTCACGCACTTTCGGCTCATCTTTCAATTCGCCTGTTTCCAAATAGTGAACCGTACGGTAAATCATCCACGGGTTACCCAGCGCTGCACGGCCGATCATGACGCCGTCCACCCCTGTTTCATCAAGCATGCGTTTTGCATCTTGCGGAGTTTTGACATCACCGTTTCCGATTACAGGGATTGAAACGGACTGCTTCACTTCTTTGATAATATCCCAGTTCGCCGTTCCTTCGTACATTTGCACGCGGGTCCGTCCGTGAAGAGCGACCGCTTTTCCGCCTGCTCGTTCTACAGCTCTCGCATTCTCAACAGCAAAGATATGGTCTTCGTCCCAACCCATTCTCATTTTCACGGTCACAGGCTTGTCAACAGCCTCCACGACAGCTGAAACCATTTCATAAATTTTATTCGGATCAAGCAGCCATTTGGCTCCTGCATCACATTTTGTGATCTTTGGCACTGGACATCCCATGTTTATATCAATAATATCCGCAGTTGTGTTTTGGTCAACAAACTTCGCCGCTTCGACAAGCGTTTCTTTTTCTCCGCCGAAGATCTGCAGGCTGAGCGGTTTTTCACGTTCATCGATATAAAGCATTCCCATCGTTTTCGCATTATTGTAAAGGATCGCCTTATCGCTGACCATTTCGGCGCAGACCAAACCCGCTCCGAATTCCTTAACCGTCAAGCGGAAGGCTGAGTTGCAGACACCGGCCATCGGCGCGAGCACAACCCTGTTTTTTAATTCTATATCACCGATTTTAAACATTTTTAGTCCTCCTTTCTTATTCTTCTGATGGAGATAGTTCCTCCACTGTTATATTTAAAGTATTGGCTACATCCCTGAGCATGCTCTCCGTCGGCATACGATTCCCGCGTTCTACTTCACCAAGCACAGAAACGGATATACCCAATGCTTTGGCAAACCCTTCTTGAGTATAACCCTTCAGCTTTCGATATGCACGAATTCGTCTACCCCAGATTTCTGCTTCCATACTCTTACACCTTCTTGATTTTTTGCATGATTGACAGCTCCCTCAAGATCCGGATAAATCTCCAGCAGCGGGATGAGTACAAACAAACGTTCATGCATTCTAGGATGAGGAACGATAAGTTGCTCTGTCTCAATATTTTCACGATTATACAACAAAATGTCAAGGTCTGCAGTCCTCGGCCCCCATCTAATGTCGCGTTTGCGGCCGAGTTCTTTTTCAATACGCTGAGTCAAATCGAGCAATTCAAACGGTGAAAGAGATGTTTTAACAGCTGCAGCCATGTTTAAAAATAGATCTTGGTCTGTATAACCGACAGGATCAGTTTCGTAAATTGACGAGATGTCTGTCACCTCTACAGACGGATGTTGATGGAGGAGAGAGACAGCTTTTTTTAAATATTCTTCCCGCCGGCCGATATTCGAGCCGAGCGCTATATATGCCGTGTTGTTCATTTTCGCTTTCTCGTCATCTCGATGGCCACCGATTTATAGTGCCCAGGTATAGGAGGATCAGGCTTGACGACTTTAACCGTACATTCCTGAACCGCTTCAAAATTCTCCAGCACTTGTGCGGCAATCGTTTCCGCGAGGGTCTCCACAAGGTTGACCGGCTCTCCCTCCACAACCTCTTTGCACAGCTTATACAGCTCTGCATAATTAATGGTGGCCTCAATATTATCCGTTTTCCCGGCTTCGCTTAAATCTAGAAATGCTGTCAGATCAACGCGGAATCTCTGGCCGAGTTTGTTTTCTTCTTTGAAAACACCGTGATATCCGTAAAACTCCATGCCCTCTACATGCACTTTATCGATGATAAACGCCTCCTTTATCAATCATGGCATCCATCATTTTTGCCATCCTGGAGATTTGCTTGACGTCATGCACCCTGACGATATCGCACCCCTTTTGAATACCGAGGCATACTGTCGCCCCCGTGCCTTCCGCTCTTTCTTCAGGCGGCAGATCCAGGACTCGGCCGATAAATTTTTTTCGTGACGTCCCCAATAAAACCGGGTATCCCGGTTCGCTGAACTTCTCGAGCTGATTCATGACCGCCAAATTGTCATGATACGTTTTGGCAAAGCCGATGCCGGGATCAAGTACGATGTGATGATCCTGAACGCCTGCTGATTTTGCAATGCTCACACATTCCATCAAATCAGACAGCATGTCCGGGATCAAATCCTTATAATTCCGTTCCTCGCGGTTATGCATCAAGATAATCGGCACATTATGAGCGGCCGCAACTCGGGCCATGTCAGGATCTGCTTTTGCTCCCCAGACATCATTGATGATGGCTGCACCGGCCTTAATGGCTTCATCTGCCACTTGCGCTTTATAAGTGTCAACGGAAATCGGGACGTCGATTTCCTGAACAAGTTTTTCAATTACAGGTATGACTCTTGACAGCTCTTCATCAAGAGAAACCTTTTCCGCCCCCGGCCTCGTCGATTCTCCTCCGATATCAAGGATATGGGCGCCGTCTTCGATCATTTGTTTTGCATGAATGACGGCGCGATCGATGCTGTTATATTTTCCGCCGTCTGAAAAAGAATCGGGCGTCACATTTAAAATTCCCATGATCAATGTTTTATCTTCATAAGACAACGTGTATTGCTTTGCGATCAGTTGCTTTGAACGCACCGCTGTTTGAAGCGCCATATCCTTCACCCTTTAACTCAAATATTCTTTTGCTGCTTTCCTATCATTAGTGTATGCCTCTTGCAGACGTTTCGACAAATTTCCATCCTTTCCCGGAAATTCAGTGCTGCCGATTCTCCGGAATGGAACGATTTCCTGAACGGAATTGGTCATCCATGCTTCGTCCGCAAAGAGAAGCTCTTCCAAGGGGTATACCCCCTCTATGACTTCGATTCCCATATCTGCAAGGCGCTCGATGACGTAGCGGCGTGTGACACCGCCTAATATGCCGGTATCAAGAGAAGGTGTATACACACAGCTGCCTTTCCGCCAAAAAACGTTGGAAATAATTCCTTCAGCTACAGCTCCGCCTTCGGTAAGAAAAATCCCTTCTTTGGCCGCGTCATGTCCGAGCTCCCTTTTTCCGTACAAATTATTTAAAAAGTGATGCGATTTCAAGCGGAACGGACCCTCTGGCGTATTGCGGCGGACCTGCAAGATGACGCCCTCCTTTTCAGCCGGAACGGATGCAGGCTGAAAAGGATTCATCATCACCATGACGCCGGGATTTTTGTATGAATCAGGAAAAAGGCCGGGGCCGCCGGGACCGGCGGATATATTTAGCCGGACCCTCGCATCCAGATTCTGCGGCTGATTCAACTGAAGCAGCCTGTCAAGAATGACAAGCACTTCGCTTTTTGTCAGCTCAAGCTCAATTTTCAGCTGTTCCAAAGCGTTGTTCAATCTGTCCATATGCCAGTCTAAAAGGAAGGGCTTCCCTTCATAAAGCCGGAACGTTTCGAATACCCCGACTCCGTATAAAAAACCATGGTCAAAAGGAGAAAGTCTTGCTTCCTCCTCCTTTACATATTGACCGTTCAGGTAAATGATCATGCGTTCACTTTCTTTCGGTAAGTCTCAATAAAATTCTTCAGCATCTCTTTTCCGTAAGCGGTCATAATCGACTCTGGATGGAACTGAACGCCTTCAACCGGCAGTTCTTTATGCCTGATGGCCATAATCTCCCCTTCTTCCGTCCAAGCCGATGTCTCAAAACAATCGGGCAGTGTATCCGGTTTGACGATCAAAGAATGATACCTCGTGGCCGTGAGCGGATGTTCCAGGCCTTTAAAAACCGTCAGCCCGTCGTGCGAAATCTCGGAAGTTTTCCCATGCATTAGCCGCTCTGCCCTGACGACATCGCCGCCGAAAACCTGGGCGATCGACTGGTGTCCGAGGCAAACCCCGAAAATCGGTATCTTCCCGGCAAAATGGCGGATCGCTTCAAGGCTGATCCCGGCCTCATCCGGACTGCAAGGCCCGGGAGAAATCATCAAAAAGTCAGGCGACATGTCCTCTATTTCCTGAAGGGTGATCTCATCGTTCCGCTTGACGACCAACTCCTCGCCAAGCTCGCCTAAATACTGAACCAAGTTGTACGTAAACGAATCGTAATTGTCGATCATTAGAATCATATCTCAGCTCTCCTCTGCTCTTTTTTCTCTTCTTCACTCAACTGCAGCGCCTTTTTCATCGCCAGGGCCTTTTTAATTGACTCTTTATATTCATGCCTAGGATTTGAATCGATGACGATTCCCGCTCCCGACTGCATGAACGCCTGGCCCGCTTTCACATAAATCGTTCGGATGACGATATTAAAGTGCATATCCTGATTATATCCGAACCACCCTATAGAACCAGTATAAAGCCCCCGTCTCGTTGGCTCAAGCTCCTCAATAATTTCCATCGTTCTGACTTTCGGCGCTCCGGTGATCGTACCTCCGGGAAACACGGCATGGATGACATCAACGGCATCGCATTCATCCCTTAGTTCACCGCACACATTTGAGACAATATGCATGACGTGGGAATACTTCTCAATCACCATGAATTCATCGACCCGGACCGAACCGTACTTGGAGACCCTGCCGAGGTCATTACGCTCTAAATCAACGAGCATCACATGTTCGGCGCGCTCTTTTTCATTCATGATCAATTCGTTCGCGAGCGCTTCATCCTCCGCTTCATCCGCCCCGCGGGATCGCGTTCCGGCAATCGGCCTTGTTTCAAGCCTGGTGCCCTTTTTCTTAATGAGCAGTTCAGGCGACCCGCAGATGATTTGAAAATCCGGGGTTTCCAAGTAGGCCATGTACGGCGAAGGGTTGATTTCTCTTAACATCTTATACACCTCATAAGGAGGCGCAGAAAGGCGCTCCGACTGGCGAACAGAAAGATTCACCTGAAATACGTCACCGCTTGCGATGTATTGCTTCACTTTCTCAACAGCCTGAGAAAAGCCGGCTTCTGTAAATGAGGCCGCGAATGCCGGGCCTTTGTTATCATTCGGCTGATGACCTCCAGCGGCCTTCGGATGTTCCGTCTTCCACATTTGCTCAAGCCTGTCCAATTTCTCTTCCGCAGCGGCCGGCGTTTCTTCATCAGTGTGGGTAATCACCCAAAGCTGCTGCTGCTCATGGTCATAGACGGCTATATCATCAAATACGAGAAAGAATAAATCCGGCGTTTGCAGATCATCAATAGACAGGATTTTGAATTTCTCAATATACCGGGCATAGTCATAGCTAAGAAAACCGACAGCCCCGCCCTGAAAGTCGGGAAAATCTGCAACTGTCTCCGTTTTCAGCGTTTCAAACCATTGAGAAAACTGCAGAAACGGATCCCCCTCTTTGAATATGACGTCCCCTTTATATTGAATCGTCGTGATACCGTCTTTCCCTTTCGCTATTGCGACAGGGTCGAGTCCGGCTATGCTGTATTCTCCGCCTCTCGCGCTTTCCAGCAGAACGTGGTATTCTTTTCCTTTCGATAGGCTTTCATATTGCTGCAAAAACTGTTGATTGGAAAATGGGAACGCTCTGGCTACAGGCCTTCGTTGTCTCATCATATCATTCCTCTGCCGTTAGTCTAATGTCCTTATTGTAATGCATATCTTTTTTCTAGGAAAAGAGAATTTCATTTCCAATACAGAAAAAAGCCCTTGAGCATGTTCACTCAAGGACACCGAGCTTTTAAAAGGGCTGCGCTCCATGACAAACAAAAGGCCGCCGACATCGTCGGCAGCCTCCTGTTTCAGCTGGAGCCTATTCAAATTGGTAAAGAGGCGTGCTTAAGTATCTCTCTCCGTTACTAGGAAGCACAGCGAGAACTTTTTTGCCTTTTCCAAGCTTTTTAGCAACTTGAAGAGCAGCACAGATGGCTGCGCCTGAAGAAATTCCTCCGAGAATTCCTTCCTCTCTCGCCGCTTTACGGGCAAATTCAAAGGCTTCTTCGTTTTTCACTGTGATGATTTCATCGTAAATTTCCGTATTCAAGATTTTCGGAACGAATCCCGCTCCGATTCCCTGAATTTTGTGCGGCCCTGGTTTTCCTCCGGAAAGAACAGGAGAATCAGTCGGTTCCACCGCGAAAATCTTGATGGACGGATTTTTTTCTTTCAGAACTTCTCCGGCACCCGTTATCGTTCCGCCGGTTCCGATACCTGCAATGAAAGCATCTAAACCGTCTCCGAATTGTTCAGCGATTTCTTTTCCCGTCGTGCGGCGGTGAACTTCTGCGTTCGCAGGATTGTTAAATTGCTGAGGCATAAAATAGCCGTGTTCCTCAGCCAGTTCTTCCGCTTTTTTAATCGCGCCTTTCATTCCCTCAGCACCTGGAGTCAGCACAAGCTCAGCTCCATATGCACGCAGAAGGTTGCGGCGCTCAGAACTCATTGTATCAGGCATAACAAGAATCGCTTTGATGCCTTTCGCTGCAGCGACCATGGCAAGTCCGATTCCTGTATTTCCGCTTGTCGGTTCAATCAGTGTATCTCCTTCTTTCAGAAGGCCTTTCTCTTCAGCGTCTTCTATCATAGCAAGCGCAATCCGGTCTTTTACGCTGCTTCCAGGGTTCATATACTCCAGTTTCACATATACTTCAGCACTGTCTTCATCAACTAGTCGATTTAATTTAACGACAGGTGTATTTCCGATTAAGTCATAAACAGAGTTTGCAACGCGAACCATTTGAACACCTCAATTTCCGAGTAATTTTATTGGGATTATATCTAATTTATCAATATCAAAATATTTTGTCAATCTTTATTTTTTATCGTCATAAAACCAAGACAGTTTCGCATCTTTCCAGAGCGTCTTGACAGAAGCTTTGTCGCCTAATTGATCCATCGCGATCTGCCTTCTGATTTGATTTTTCACTTCGCTGTAAGTGAAAGCTTGCCCCGGGAGCTTTTCTTTGAGCTGGATAATCGCATAGCCCTGGCTTGTTTTAATCGGTTCATCCACCCATTGATTTTCCTTTAGTTGTTCAGCTTTCTCCAAATATTCGGCCGGAACGTTTTCATGCTGATCATTGACGAAACCGAGGTCGCCGCCGTAAGGAGCCGTATACCGGTCAGTCGAGTGTTCGGCTGCGGCCGCTTCAAAACTGGACCCTTCCTTCAGTTCTTTAAGAACTTGTTCTGCTTCATCTTTATCTTTGACAACGATATGCTTGAGGCGATAAGAATCATCGAATTTATATAAGTCCTTATTTTTGTTATAGAATGACTTCAATTCGCTGTCAGAAATGACAATGTCTTTTGTCAGGAGCTCTTCAAGAAGAATATTATGCTTGATCTGCTCTTTCCATTCTTTTTCTGTTGTGTTTTCGTCTTCGTAGAAGGAATTGTATACAGCTTTAATCAGCAGAAATTCTCTTTCAATGTCATCATCAGACACTTTGATCTTGTTTTTTTCGGCCATTTGGGTAACTACGCGGTCGTTGATCATATCTTCAAGGGTTGATTTTCCGTAGCGCTCTTCCATTTCGCTCAGCCATTCTTCACGCGTGATGCCGTTTTTTCCGATATGGGCAATGACTTCTTGAGCTGACGATGAAGAAGCGGTCTGCGCTTTCGTCAGAACATACGCGATCACAATGCAATTGACGAAGATCGCACCTAAAATAATCGGCCAAAGTGTTCTCGATTTCAATATGGTGTCTCCCCTTTCCCCATTGTAAAAGACCCGCTACTGGATAGCGGGCTTATATTTCATCTCGAAGCGCTTCAAGCTCTTCCTTTGTAAACAGATACGTTTCATTGCAAAAATGGCATTGAGCCTCGGCTTGGCCATCTTCATCAATCATCTGTTGAATTTCATCCTTGCCAAGACCGATGATGCCTCTTGCGAAACGTTCTTTTGAACAATTGCATGTAAATCGGACAGGAACGGTTTCCAGTACTTCCGGTTCTTCTCCCAATACCGCAGCCAGCACTTCCTCAGGTGTCAAACCTTTCTGAATCAGCTTTGAAATTGGCTCCACTTGTGAAAGGTTTGTTTCAAGCTTCGTGATGGTTTCGTCGTCCGTTCCCGGCAGCAGCTGCAGGATAAATCCGCCTGCAGCTAAAATCGTATTGTCGGGGTTGACGAGCACCCCTACACCCACCGAAGAAGGAACCTGTTCAGAGGACACGAGATAATAAGTAAAATCCTCGCCGATTTCTCCGGAAACGATCTCAACCTGGCCTGTAAATAAATCGCGGAGACCGAGATCTTTTACTACGCTTAGCGTTCCTGACGTACCGACGGCTCTTCTGACGTCAAGTTTGCCGTGTTCATTTAAGTCGAAATGAACGTGCGGATTGGACACGTATCCCCTGACGTCTCCTTTTGCATTTCCGTCAGCGACAATCGCGCCGATCGGTCCGCCTCCTTCAATCTTAACGGTGAGCTTGTCTTCGCCTTTCAGCATGGCGCCGAGCATGACAGCCGCCGTCATCGTTCTTCCTAAAGCGGCGGAAGCGGTAGGCCATGTGTTATGCCTTCTTTGGGCTTCATGAATCGTTTCTGTTGTATTCGCTGCATATGCCCTCACTTTGCCGTCATATGCAATGGCTTTCACTAAATAATCCATACCTCATCCTCCTATACACTTTCAACACGATTCCGTTCATAAATGAGCTCTAGCCCCTTCAACGTAAGGAACGGGTCAACAATATCGATGCAGTCCGATTCGTCTGCAATCAAGGAAGCAAGGCCGCCCGTCGCTATGACTTTCGGATTTTTCTTGGACTGCCATTTCATCCGTTTGACAATGCCTTCAACCTGTCCGACATAGCCGTAAAGAATTCCGGACTGCATCGCGCTGACCGTACTTTTGCCGACTATATGATCAGGCCGTGCAATTTCAATTCTGGGAAGCTTGGCAGCTCTTGAATAAAGCGCTTCAGTTGAAATCGTGATGCCCGGCGCGATCGCACCACCCATATATTCCTTGCGCTCATTAATGTAACAGTACGTCGTAGCGGTTCCAAAATCAACGACAATCAAGGGGCTGCCATAGAGATGAATAGCGGCTACTGCGTTTACAATGCGGTCTGCTCCGACTTCTTTCGGATTATCGTATTTTATGTTTAATCCTGTTTTCATTCCCGGACCGACAATCTGAGGCTCGATCTGAAAATATTTGATACACATTCTTTCGAGGGAGAACATGATCGGTGGTACAACTGATGAAATAATAATCCCCTCGATCTGGTCAAACATCAGTCCGACATAATCAAATAAAGAACGAAGAAGCATGCCGAATTCGTCTTCCGTTTTATGGCGGCTTGTCTCAATCCGCCAATGATATTCAAGCTCTCCTTCGTGGTAGATGCCAAGGACGGTGTTTGTATTTCCTACATCTATAACAAGCAACATTCTGATCACCACTTTTGACTAGTTTCTCTTACTTGGACATAAAACATTCTACCATCATACAATACACGATGCCGATTCTGTTTGTAAACGAATCAAACCGGTGAGGAGAAAGATTTTCCAAAGCGGATTTTTTCAGCCATAAAAAAAGAAAACTGCCAAAAGCAGAGCTTGGCAGTTTTCCTGAAGAGACGAAAAAGCGTCATTACTCTTTTTCATCCTCGTTTTTCTCTTCGTCATCTCGTTTATTGATGTTGACTTTCACATCATCTGTCTTCTCCTGATCATCAGAGTATGTTCGATCAGGAAGTCTTCCGTGCTCAGACAAATGCTTGATTTGCTCAGCGTCGAGCGTTTCAACTTCCAGCAATGTTTGAGCGATCAGCTCAAGTTTGTCGCGATTTTCAGTAAGGATTGTTTTTGCACGTTCATAACATTCCTTAATGAAGCGCTGGATTTCTTTATCGATTTCATACGCAATCGCGTCGCTGTAGTTTTGGTCATTGTTGAAATCTCGACCCAAGAATACTTGCCCGCCTTGCGATTGTCCGAATTGAAGAGGACCGAGCTTTTCAGACATACCGAATTCGGTTACCATTCGTCTGGCAATGCCTGTAGCGCGCTGGAAGTCATTATGGGCGCCCGTGCTGACCTCGCCGAAGATGATTTCCTCAGCTACACGGCCTCCAAGCAAGCCGACAATCTTATCGAGAAGTTCGGGTTTGGTTTGGAAATAACGGTCTTCCTTAGGAAGCATGACGGCATATCCGCCTGCTTGGCCGCGCGGTACAATCGTTACTTTATGCACCATATCCGCCTCATCCAAGACAAGTCCGATAACGGTGTGTCCCGCCTCGTGATAAGCCACGATATTGCGTTCTTTTTTCGAGATCACCCTGCTTTTCTTTGCAGGTCCGGCGATGACGCGGTCTGTCGCTTCATCGATGTCTCGCATATCGATCTTTTTCTTATCTTGACGCGCCGCCACAAGAGCCGCTTCATTTAAAAGGTTTTCAAGGTCTGCACCCGAGAACCCTGGCGTCCGCATCGCGATCGCTTTTAGGTTTACGGATTCATCAAGAGGCTTGTTTCTTGCGTGTACTTGAAGTACAGCTTCACGGCCTTTGACATCCGGGCGGTCAACAGTAATTTGACGGTCAAAACGTCCCGGGCGCAGCAATGCAGGGTCTAAAATATCGGCGCGGTTTGTCGCAGCGATGATGATGATTCCTTCATTGGCGCTGAATCCGTCCATTTCAACAAGAAGCTGGTTGAGCGTCTGTTCACGTTCATCGTGACCTCCGCCAAGGCCTGCTCCCCGCTGGCGTCCGACAGCATCAATCTCATCGATGAAAATCAGACACGGCGCATTTTTCTTGGCGTTTTCAAACAAGTCGCGAACACGTGATGCACCAACCCCGACGAACATTTCAACGAAGTCAGATCCGCTGATGCTGAAGAAAGGCACCCCTGCTTCACCGGCACATGCTTTCGCCAGCAATGTTTTACCGGTACCCGGAGGTCCGACCAAAAGCACGCCTTTCGGAATTCTTGCACCGAGCTCGGCAAATTTGCGGGGATCCTTGAGGAAATCAACGACTTCCACAAGCTCTTGCTTTTCTTCATCCGCTCCTGCCACATCTTTGAATTTGACGCGTTTCTTTTCTTCTGTATAGAGCTTCGCCTTGCTTTTTCCAAAGTTCATAACACGGCTGCCGCCGCCTTGAGCCTGATTAAGCAGGAAGAAGAAAAGAATGAAGATAATAACAAAAGGGATGATGGTGGTAAAGAACGTCATCCATCCATTTGCTTCTTGCGCAGGTTCTATTTGTATCTTCGTTTTTTTCACTTGATCAATGATTTGATCTGCCCCTTTTCCTTCAGGAACATGGGTCAGGAAATACTGATCTTTTTCATAGGTCGTCAGCTGCCCCCGAACCTCGTACACACCCCTGACAGGCTGGATGGAGACATTTTCAACCTTCCCGTTTTCTAGGTTTGAAACAAAGTCACTATACGTCATATTTTCTGTTTTCGGATTTGCGGTTTGGAAGTAGCTCACAACTCCGATCACAACTAATAAAATAAGTAAATAAAAAATGGTATTACGGAAGACCCGATTCATTCCTTACCTCCTCCCACAGTAAGCACAACTATGTTCAATAGTATCATAGAAAATCGTTCCAATACAACAGATATCCCTTTCGCTGACAAGCCCGTATCAGCTCTCATAAACCGCAGGTTTCAGCACTCCGATGTACGGAAGATTACGATAGCGTTCAGCATAATCGAGACCGTATCCGACAACGAAAGCATCGGGAACTTCAAAGCCGACGTAATCCGCTTTGATATCCGCTTTTCGTCCGCTTGGTTTATCAAGAAGGGTTACGATCTTAATCGATTTTGCTTTGCGGTATCGGAAAAGCTCTACAAGATAACTCAAGGTCAGCCCACTGTCGATGATATCCTCAATAATTAAGATGTCACGGCCCTCTACAGATGTGTCCAAATCCTTTATGATTTTCACCTCTCCGGAAGAAACCGTGGAACTGCCGTAGCTTGATACATCCATGAAATCCATTTCCAGATATGTATCAATATGCTTTAAAAGATCAGCCATAAACGGCATGGCTCCTTTTAACACACCGATTGCCAGCGGAAACTTGCCGCTGTACTCTTCTGTCAGAGTCGCGCCCAGCTCCTTGACTTTCTTTTGGATCTCTTCTTCCGAGATCAAGATATTTTCAATATCCTGTTTCATTCTTTGCTAGCCCCCTACACTTTTCATGCTGTCTATATTGTAATACAATGCGATCGTTGTTTGTAACATCAAGTTCCTCAAAAATGGTTTTTTTCAGACCAGGTATCCAGATAATGTTTCCAACCGCGTCTGTTACAATGGGCCAGCTGTCTCTTTTTGAAAGAGGCACTTTTTCATCAATAAATATATCTTTAACCTTTTTTGAGCCGTTCATCCCTTTAAGTTTGACTCGGTCTCCGTTTTGCCTTGTCCGTACGTAAAGGGGAAACTGAACCTGCTTGGGACTTGTTGCAAAAACATCATTTCCTTGCAGCTTCCGGGTTGAACCGGGTCCGCTCACATGAAGGGAGGAGCCGCCGGGAAGTATCAGTTCTTCTTCGCCTGCCCCGCTTATTTCATAATGATAGGAAACATTTTCACATTGTAAACGCTGAAATGTAAACAAACATGTATGATAAGATTTTGCGACTTTTAACCCATTCGGAAAATCAAGGGAACCGGATGGTCCGTCTTGTGAAATCCAATCCAGAAACACTTGAATATGATGGGCTGAAAACGCTGATGGAACGTTTTCATAAAGATAGTTTAATATTAGATGAACTCCCCTTCTTTGTAAAGGCATAGGGAGCGCAAGAAGTCGTTCGATGCTGATTTCCACGCCTGAACTTGACTTGCTTGTGATTACTGTATTCATTTTGTCTTTCGTTAATGCCTGTAAGTATAATTCGTCTTCTGTCAGGAATTCACTGACGGATTGAAACCTTTTATGGACATCTTCCGACTCTTTCTTCAGAAAAGGGAGAACATGGTGCCTGAACCGGTTCCTGGTGTAATCATCCTCACTGTTGCTCGGATCGGTTCTAAACGGTATTCGATTCTCTTTGCAGTAAGCCAAAAGATCATCCTTTGACAGCTTCAGAAACGGCCTGAGCAGCCAGCCGCTGTCAAAACGGCGCTTTGGCTGAATTCCGGCAAGCCCGATTCCGACAGTGCCTTTTGCCATCTTCATCAGCATCGTCTCCACCTGATCATCTCCATGATGACCCAGAACCAGGTATTCGGCCCGGTGCCTTTTCATTAACTCTTGAAAAAACGCATACCGGCATTCTCTCGCAGCAGCCTGTTTATTCAGATTGTTTTCAGCGGCAAATGCCAGGACATCGATTTGCACCGCCTCGCATTGTATGCCTTCCGCCTCGCAGTAGTCCTGAACGAACCGCATATCACGCTCGGACTCTTCGCCTCTGAACATATGATCGACGTGTGCGGCAATCAGCGTTGCAGAAGCGGGAACCGTATGGTGCAGAGCATGCAAAAGCGCCATCGAATCAGGTCCGCCGGAGACACCTGCAATCAGCGTCACTCCATCAAATGACAGTTCGTATTTTTTCATGAAATCTTCAATACTTTTCACAATGTCCTCCCACTAAGAGCAGGGTGTATTTCAAAAGATATAAATATCCTAACACTTTCAATCGGTCCCTGCAAAGAAGAGCTATCCGCCGAGAATGCACAGCTAAATAAAAAAGAGAACGATATACGCAAAGTAAAGGGCAAGAACGCTTACGACGATCAACAGCGTTTCAAAAACACCGCCGGATTTAGAAGGGTTTCTTTGCTTTCTGCGCCCGCTCCTTAACCTTTGCTGCTGAGGCGTCCCCCGCTTATGCCGCAGGCCTTGCGACGGGGCAGATGCCGATGAGGAACGGGCTGTTCTCGACTGGCGGCTGCTTTGCATTCGTGGCGGCCGGCCGATTTCCAGAAGATCTCCCTTCATTTCATCAGCTGTTCGATAGCTTCCTTTTAAAGCAGAAGCAAGAACCGGTTTATACCGTTTTAAAAACGGATGTCCGTCAATGACTGACATGAGCTGCTCCTGAGGCCTTGCTGTCTTCTTGAATTCTTTTTTCACCGCACAGTTCACCATAATCATGGCGACTGAAAACAGGTCATACGACGGCTCAGCCTTACGAGTGCCGAATTCCCAATAGCCTCTGTCAAAAAACTCCGTATATTCCTTAATTGCCCGGCCCTCTTTTGTCGTCCCGCCCACATCAATGCAGCGGATTTGCGGCGGAGGACCCGTCACGATTAAATTCTCGGGCTTTAAATCTCCAAACACCCATCCTTCGCGATGAATCGCCGACAGGCTTGAGAGAAGCTGGCTGATCAGCACCGGAGTCCATTCCTCGCCTTTTTCGTTTACATATCTTAAAAGAAGCGGACCTTCAATATATTCCATGACATAAAATGAAAGTTTTTTGCCGGTGCCTGTAACCATCATGTCATCCACATCAAAAAAAGAAGGCCCCATTGCTTTTGCCTGGGCCTTTGAGAAAGATTTCAGAACATTCACTTCCGAGGTAATGGACAGGCTGTCATCGCTCACTTTTAATGCAACCCGGCCCTTTCTTGAATCGGCCAGATAAACAACCCCATTTGCCCCTTTTCCAAGCTGTCTGATGATCTTGTAGGAATGATTGTTCCACTTTCCAACAACGGCTGCACCCGGCTTTAGACTAGCCGCCAAACTCGTCGAAGCGTTTTTCATCGTCTTCTAACATTCTCCTTCTTGAGCCGATTTTGTTAAAATGCTGAATCGCCTCTCGTATTGCGGGTCCTGTCGGTGTAATGCCACCGGCTGAAAGCTTGGAAAATATTGAAGAAAGAGATTCAAACTTCGGGGTCCAATCGAGCACAAGTTCGACCTCTTGTTTTTTCCCGGGAAATATAAGCATCGCAAATTCGTTTTCGCCGATTCTTGAATTGAGACTGATGGAAAGATCTATCAACGCTTCTTTAACGGTCGGAAGCTTCGGATTCATGCTTGCGCTTGTATCGACAAGAACCAGTACATGAAGATGCACGGTCTCACCAAGCTCGTCAACGACTTCCATGACTTCACCGCGTTTATCAGGAGGCAGTTCATCCATTTCGGTATGCTTGCCGAGAATTTGTTTGAGCTCACTGTTGACCACGCCTTGAAGGGTTTGCGTCATCGCCTTTTTTGTCACCATTTGAACGGTCTGCGACAGCTGCGACGTGTAAACCACCTGGTGAACTCCTCCGCCTGCGAGAGCGATCCCTTCGACTTCTTTCATCGCCTCCTGATCCATTTCATGCTCGTCCATAATCCCAATCACATTCACGGTAATTCCCTGCTCTTTCGCAAAGGCAGCCATGGCCTGCGGGTCTTCGCCGCGGTTTGAACAGCCGTCCGTCAAAAGCAGGATTTGATTCAAATGCCCCTTTTTCATCGTTTTTATTCCTCCTGGACAAAGATATCTTGATTTAGTTCCATCATCGCCAGAAGAAATTTGATTTATACGAATGCTAAGAAATCTCTTGATTCTTTTGGAAAAAAGCCGGCGCCGGAATGGAGGCCCACTTTGGCGTATTATGGTCCAGCTTGATGACAATCACCGTCATGTCGTCCTCAATCAGACCCGACCTTGTCCGGATCACTTCTTCCATGATTAAGTCGGCGATTTCCTGCGGCTCCTCGGTTTTCAGCGATTTCAATTTGCGCTTCATCCACAGATCATGATTTTCCACATGTCTCGGCCCTTCAAAGATTCCGTCGCTCATCATGATCAAAAGGTCTCCCGCTTTTAATTGCTCGCTGACAACATCGACATCGAATTCTGTAATGATGCCGATCGGCAGATTGCTGGCCTGCACTTTTATAATTTGATCGCCTCTTTTAATAAAGCTCGGGGTGGAGCCGATTTTCAAAAACTTGCAGCTCGCATCCTGAAGATCGATGACCGATAAATCCAATGTCGAATAAATTTCATCTGTTGTCCTTAATGAAAGAATGCTGTTAATCGTTTTAATCGCCACTTTTTCGTCGATGCCCGACTGAAGAATCTTTTCCAGCAGCTTGATCGTCTCATTGCTTTCAAAATGGGCCCTTGCGCCATTTCCCATACCATCGCTAATGGCGGCGGCATATTTGCCGGTGCCGAGCTCCATCATATTGTAGCTGTCGCCGGAGACAAGCCCTCCGCCTTTTGCTGCATGCGCGGCTCCTGTCACCACCCTGTATGACTTCGCCGAACCGAAGGCAACATGACAATATCCATTCGGATGGCCGGCGCACTGTTCTGCTTTGACGATAATTTGTTCTTCCAAAATATCGGACAGCATCGGAGCGATGATTTTTTCACACTCTCCATGGCCGTTGCAATACGGGATACTCATTTCAATATCGATGTTTCCCTGCTCAAGGCTGTATATTTCGACTTGCTGAATCTCGATGCCGAAGTGCTGCAGCGCATCCCGAATTTGCTCTTCTTGAATAAAATGCTGCTCCCTTTCCCTTTTTATTTCCCGAGAAAAGTCCGCCATAACCTGAGAAACGCCGAGAAGCTGCTCTGCAACGAGACGTCTGCTGTCATGCACCTTTTGTTTTAATGTCTGGTTCGCCCTAAAATGAGTCAGCTCGTCTTCAATCAGCGCTTCTACTTGCTTTGATTTGGAGCAGTGCTGATGAAACTCCTTTTTCAGCTTGCGGTTTTTAAAATATTGCTTTTCTTCCGTTTCCTGCATAACCCGTTTCATCAAATCATATGTTTTATCAAAGTTCTGAACCCAGCACTTGTTTTTCTTATAGCATGACTGACAGGAATGTTCTGTCACCGTGCTCAAAAACAGATCGATCTCTTTTTCTTTTCCTTCATCGTCCGGAGCTGAATGATAAAAGGTAGCGAAGCTTTCGGATAAAGCGTGAAAAACGTTCGAAAACTGATCGACTTTTTGGGCGGTGACATCGCGGATTTTCCTTGCATACTGCTGCTGTTCCTGGGCGTGCTCAGTCGTTCCAGGTATATACTTGGCCACTTTTTTCGTAATCGACTGAGGGGTTAAAAGGAACAGGCCGATTGCAATCAGAGATTCATAAAGCGTCGGCACTAATTCAGCCGAACCTTCTCCGTACAGAGAAATCAATAGAGATCCAATCAATAAGCCGACCGCTGCGCCGAACTTTTTTCCTTCTTTTAGCAAACCGCCGAGAAGGCCTGAGAAAGCCAGCAGGCTCATCTGATATAAATTGCCGATGTTTGAGAGGCTGAGAATCAGCCCGGTCACAACCCCGACTGTACAGCCGATGCTTGCGCCTCCGATGAACGCGAAAGCGAGCACGACATAACGGGCCAATATCAGTTCAGCCTGCATGCCTTGAAATGAAACGCCTGTCAAGCCCGTGAGAACGGAAGCGATTAAAATCATAAAACAAATGATCTCTTCAATTTTCAGCGACTGTTTCGCCCGCTTTGATGTGACAATCGGCAGGCTTTGCAGAAAAATCAATGTGAGGATAAACGATAATCCGGCTTCAACGAAAGCCATAATATAGTGATAACCTGAAACCGTTCCGTATTCGGCATATACGAATCCGCATCTTGTCACAGCCATCGCCAAAAAGACGACGACAGGCAGCGTTCTGACACGGTCTTTTATAATAAGGGACGTCATTTTTGAACATATCGCAAATGCAAACAGAGCCGCAAGCACGAACAGCGAATGCTGAGGCGATATGCTCAGAGCTCCGGCAAGAAGCGCCAGGCATGCAAGGAAAGCTTTATCTTTTTTGATTAAAAGCATCGCTCCGAAAAATGGAAGAGCAAAGGGAATGACCTCTGACAGAATGAAGGCTCGTCCCAATAAAAAACCGATGACCATATAGATCAGCCCTTTATAAAAAAAGAGGGAATATAAATGCTGCATCATAAGCTTCGTCATGCTGCCAAACCATGAATACAATTTTTGAACAGCAGGTCCAGCTATTGGGCTGTTCACTCTTCTTTCCGCTTTTTCCATGCTCTCATCTCCCACTCGTTTATTCGTTGCTTGCCATTATAGCGAAAGATGAAATAGGATTTTGTCAAAAGAAGGTAACGAATTCAAAGAACTGTTCGACGCTTTTTGTAGCATGCTTCAATCACTCTTGATAAGTCGAGTCCATTCCCGTTATTTTGCATATTTTTATGCAGCAAAAAACCGGCTTCAGAAGAAGCCGGTTTCCGGAATGACCCGTACGGGATTCGAACCCGTGTTACCGCCGTGAAAGGGCGGTGTCTTAACCACTTGACCAACGGGCCTTCATATAAGTAGCGGCGGAGGGGATCGAACCCCCGACCTCACGGGTATGAACCGTACGCTCTAGCCAGCTGAGCTACACCGCCATGTTGTTGATTTCTTTTAACGCACAAGTTCTATATTACAAAGGATTGCCCTATCCGTCAATAGAAATTTTAATAAAAATTTTATTAGAAAATAAAAAGGCATCCGTTGGGATAAGACGAATGCCTTTCGTTTATATAGAAAGCAGCAAGTTAACCTCTTCTTGCTCCGCGCCCTCCACGTTTTGATTCCGTGTTGCGTTTTAGAGACGATAAGCGATCTTCACTGTCTTTTAAAAACTTATTCATTTTCTGTTCAAACGTTTCTTTAGAGCGGAAATCATTTTTAGGTCTCGCAGGTCTTGATGATTGAGGACGGTCTACAGCCTTTTTGATCGATAAGCCGATTTTCCCATCTTTCTCAACATTAATAACTTTAACTTCTACTTGATCACCGACCTTCAGATGATCATTAATGTCCTTCACGTAGTTATCGGCTACTTCGCTGATATGAACAAGACCTGTTGATCCTCCAGGCAGTTCAACAAACGCTCCGAAATTTGTAATACCTGTTACTTTCCCTTGCAACTTGCTGCCAACTTCAATCGACATAAAAAAAGTGCTCCTCCTTAGACTTAAAAAAGATCATTTGTTTAATTATACATAAAGAAAAAATTAAGTGTCAACAAGGCTACTTGCTCTTATCTTCAAACTTGAAGATGATTTCGCCATCCTTTGAGAGGTAGTAATCCTTTCTGGCAAGCTCTGCAACGTAGTCCTCGTCCTTTAATTTCACAATCTCATCTTTCAAATCCGATTTTTTTGCTTCCAGCTGTTCCAATTGTTTCAAAAGCTCAGCTTTCTTCTCTTGCTTCGCGCTGATATCCGAAGTCTGCGACCAGAGCGAGCTGACAATCACAATCGCCGACAGCAGCACAACGGCGCCGAAAACCATCAACCGTCTGTATAGACCGCGTCTTTTTCTTTTCAGCTGCTGCTGTTTTCGCTCCATCTGCTCTTTGTATTCGTTCTGTATTTGCGATATGTTGCGTCTTGTAGGATCATTCATTCCAGACGGCCTCCCTTCATTTTTTTAAAAGTTTTGCCTTAATTGTTATGAATAGTTTCTTCCCCTTTTCGAAAAATCCTGCTCCTTTTTGCAAAAAGCGTCTCAACAATCCCCGAACCGGGGCGGGAAGAAGCCTGCAGCATTGATATAGTATAAAATAAATCGGGTATCCTGCAAATTTTAATATCTTATATAAACATACCGCAAAAAAACGAAAAAGAACATAGATATTTCTCATTGTAAAGAGAATGATGGCTAAAATGGCTTGAAACGTCCATACAACAGGCCGAAACACCATCATCCGCATCATCTTTGAGACCAGCCTGGAGATGAATATAAAAAAGGAAATCATCCATTCCAAAAGCTTGATATAGACCTGCTTAAAAAGGCTCTGATAAGCGGCAAAACCAAGCATGACCGCCAGAAAGATATAAATTCGGAATTCCCCTTCATTCACGCTCAGCAAAACATAGAAAAAAAGGAGGCCTTGTACTACCCAAAACAAAAAGTCATGGAGAAACAACAGCCACCTTGCTGTTTTCGAGCGAACGACAAAACGGGTATAGGTGTCAAGGGAAGCGCCAAGCCATGCCCCCATTCCGGCCATGGCCAGCATCGTATAGAACTGTGTGGTCAGCGTCATTTAAACAACTTGCTAAAAAATCCTTTAGCTTTCTCCCCCTGCTGCTCATCCAAATAGACGAGATCAAGCACTCTTCCCTTGATGGAGACAACGCCTTTTTCCACATCGAGATTCTTCATCTGCAGGTTTTCGCCTCTGACTGCAAGCATGCCCATTACCGTCTCAAGTAAAAATTCCTCGTTGTCAAAGCTCTCGACCTGCTTGACACCGGATATATCCAGAAGCTTGCGGCCCTTCATCGTCACATTATGTTCAGGACCAGATGCCCCGCCGGAAGGGTTGTGCTGATCATAATATACATTCATCGATTCATCCCCCATATCCTCATACTAAAGATTCGATACTGCATTGTATGAGACGGGGGATTTTTTTAGAACAAGCCTATTCTCCTCCCAGCTTCTCCTCTTTGAGAACGGTATACATATCAGCGGCTTCTTCTTTTTTTGTCGTATCCTTCAATTCATTGACTTTGACGGTTACAAGTTTTTGGCCGAAACGCACCGCAAGCTCGTCCCCCGCTTTGACAACAGAGCTTGCTTTGGCCTGCTGGCCATTGATCGAAATTCTTCCCTGGTCAGCCACTTCTTTTGCAAGCGTCCGTCTTTTAATCAGCCTTGATACTTTGAGAAATTTGTCGAGTCTCATCGCTTGTCAGCTCCTTTCAATGCCTTTCGCTTCATTCCACAGTTCGTCCATTTCTTCAAGCGTCATACTTTCCAGATCCTTGCCCATGCGCTTTGCAGATTGTTCAATATATGTGAACCTTCTGTAAAACTTGGCGTTTGTCATCGCGAGGGCTTCTTCCGGTTCAATTTTATAAAACCGGCCGATATTGACGAGCGCGAATAAAAGGTCGCCGAACTCTTCTTTCATTTTTTTGCTGTGCTGTTCGGCTTCGGAAATTTCTGAAGAAAATTCTTTCATTTCCTCCTGGACTTTATCCCAAATATCCTGGACATTCGACCAGTCGAACCCGGTCTTTGCCGCCTTTTTCTGAAGCTTGTTCGCTTTTGACAAAGCAGGAAGCGGCTTTGGAATATCGTCGAGGAGGGATTTATCGTCCGCTTGTTTCTCCTGCTTCTTGATCTCTTCCCAGTTTACCATGACGTCGGCCTCATCACGAACAGAGACCTCTCCGAAGACGTGCGGATGCCTTCTGATCATTTTTGCGGTGATGCCGCGAATCACATCGTCAATTGTAAAAAGGCCGTCATCCTCGCCGATCTGCGCATGCAGAAGAACTTGGAGCATCACATCGCCAAGCTCCTCTACTAAGTGGTCGGGATCTTCTTCATCAATCGCCTCTAGCACCTCATAGCATTCCTCGATTAAGTACTTTTTGAGCGACTCATGGGTTTGTTTTCGGTCCCAAGGGCAACCGTCCGGTCCGCGCAGCTTTCTGATGACACTGCGGAACATCGAAAATTCCTGGTGGAGAATCTCTTCGTCTTTGACAGGCGGCACATAGACGCTCGTTAAATTATTGATGCCCACGCTTCTGTCCAATTCGTAAAGAGGCACTGTCCGAATGTCTTGCATGCTGCTTCCGGCCGCTGTTACAATGACGACTTCATAGTCATCAGGAAGCTTTTCCATTAACGTCAGTTTGACCTCTGAAGCCGTCATTTGATCATATACCTGGCAAATAATCAAATGATGACGGAGCTCGACTTCGTCGGCTGAAAACCGGACGGCATCGACAAACTGAAACCCGTCAATCGGATCGATCTGCAAAGCATTTAACGTCGCATCAATAAAGCTGTGGCCTCCCTCGACGACGACATCGGCCTGATGAGCCCCACGCCTCTCAAGCAAAAGCTGGACCGTTTTTTCAGCGACGAACGGATGGCCTGGAACGGCATAGAGCACATCCCCCTGCTTCGCCTCCTCAAAAAGCCGCTCTACGATCTCCTCGTAAACATCTTCGAATTGATCATGCTTTTCATAGACCTCATCAAAAAAATGAATCTCCGCTATTTCTTTTTTCAGGTCTTCTATTAATGGATGGTCTTTCGTCCTGACATAAAGAACCTCCGCTTGTGTGAGCCGTTTATATACACCGAGGGTTAATTGATTCATATCGCCTGCCCCAAGGCCGACTACCGTGATTTTACCGGCCATGCCTGCCGCCCCTTTCTCGTTTTAATGTCAGGAGCTTGCTGCCAAAAGGCACAAGCTCAAGTTCTTTTTCTGAAAACACGCGCAATGTGAAGATACCGGACAAAAAGACAACGCCGCCGACGAAAACGGCGCTAAGACTTTCCGCCGCTGAGATCCATCTGCTTTTATGTGGTATGGCCGCTTCAAATGCAAAAAGCCACACCGCCAGAGCGGCCGACATGATCACAGCCGACAACAAAACACCCGCTATCCTGTATTCCGACAGCTTAATCCAGCCTTTTCTTTTCAGCTGAAAAAAATTGAGCCCCGCAACAGCGGCGAATGACATCATAGTCGCAAAAGCGGCGCCGGAAATGCCGAAACCGGGGATCAGGAGCTCGTTCAATACGGCTTTCACCAAAAAGCCGCAGCAGACGGAAACAGCCGGAAGACATGTATTGCCGAGTCCTTGCAAAACAGCGGTCATCGTCATCGCCAGCGATGCAAAGAGAATCGACGCGCTGAAAATTTGGAGCGCAGCCGTTCCATCGCTGTTTTTAAACAGCATGACATTGACCGGCTCCAAAATACAAATCAGACCGGCGGCTGCTCCAGTGCCGATGACAAAGCTCATTTTTAGCGAATACCGGATCTTTTCCTCCAGCACTGCAGTTTCTCCCTTTTTCTTCGCTTTCGTAAGGGACGGGACAAGAGCCGTCGCAATGCTCGCAGCAAAAACGGTTCCCAGCTGCAAAAGCGGCTGCCCCCTGTCATACACTCCTTTTGTATGTTTCGCCTGAAGTTCGCCCATTCCTTGTCCGGCCAGCAATGAATACAAGTGCAATGCGTCGACGAGCTGGATGAGAATCAGCATGAGGCCGGCGGTACAAATCGTAACCGAATACAGACACAGCTGTTTCAAAATATCACCCGTACCGGCCTCCATCCGGGCGGCAGTGGCTTTCTTTTCACGCTTGGCCCAAAACACGGCGAGAATGAAAAACGCCGCAAGGCCGCCGACAAGGGAGCCAAAGGCCGCCCCTGCACCGGCGTCATATAAGGAAAAGCCGCTTTTGACGAGCCACCATGTCAAAACAAGAATCGCCCCGACCCGGAGTGTCTGTTCTCCAATTTGAGAAAGTGCGGTCGGCAGCATCCGTTCGCTTCCTTGAAAATAGCCTCTCAACAAAGATACGAACGGTAGCAGCAAATAAGAAAACGACACGGCGCGGATCACCCCGGCAAGGTCGGGATCGCCCATAAACCCTGCGATGGCTCCGGCTCCGGCAAACAAGAGAAGAAAAAAGCCAAGGCCGACTGCCGATAAAAAAAGCATAGACACGCGGAGAATCTTTGCCCGGTTTGCGGACCCGTAATCATTCAGCAACTTTGAAATGATGACCGGGAACCCGGAGGTGGCAAGCATGACAGATATTCCGATCATCGGGTACACCTGCTGAAAAATATAAAAACCGACATCTCCAACTATATTTTGAAAAGGCACTCTATATACAGCGCTTAATATCTTTGATAATATCCCCGCCAATGAAAGTACAAAGGCGCCTTGCCAAAGCAATTGTCTTTGGCCCTTTAAAAACCCCATTCCTTTAAGCTCCTTCCAATGCGCTTTCTAAAAAGCGCACGAAACGAGCTTATTATACCATATTCAGGGCTTGCACTCCTCCTGCAAGTGTGAATTAAAAAAGAACAGCCCAAAAGGTGCTGTTCCAATGCTGATGCTGATTCAAGCTGAGAAAAAACACTTTCGGCATTCCGGCTCGTTTGAGCAGGAATGTCAAAATAAAAGGAATGAGACCTATTGTTCCATTTGCCGGGCCAAAAAGCCGGCGGCAGTTTCAACCGCTTTATGTTCCACTTCGCCGATTGACTGGTCTTTTGAAAAAATGACAACCGCTCCGATCGGGTCGCCGTTTGCAACAATCGGGCCGACGGTATAAGAAGCAACCTCTTCGTCAATACCATCAATAAGCTGAATCGTCTTCGCGTCTCCGTCCAAAACAGAAGTGCGCTGATCCATCGCCTTTTCGACCATGTCGCTGATCGATTTGTTTAAATAGTCTTTTTTAGACCCCCCGGATACTGCGATATACACATCCCGGTCGCAAATCAGCACGGAATGGCCCATGCTGTCATAAAGCGCATCTGCATACTCTTTTGCAAAGTCGCCGAGCTCGCTGATCGGAGAATACTTTTTTAAAATAACCTCCCCATCCCGGTCCACAAATATTTCCAAAGGGTCTCCTTCACGAATGCGCAAAGTTCTGCGGATTTCCTTCGGGATCACGACCCGGCCTAAATCATCAATTCGACGTACGATACCAGTTGCTTTCATCTCTGCTGCCTCTCTTTCATTTGATGATATATCTGGTGGATATAAACAGAGCTGTGTACTTATGTAACACTCTCCACTCTTGATTGGTTTTAGTATCCTTCACATCAAATGTAATATACGCGAGAAACAACAAATTTTTATGATGAAGCGATCGTTTGCTTTTTAACGTTTTGAAGGCCCTTCAATATGTCGAGAAGCGTTTCCAGCCATTCCTCCGGTTTTCGGTTTTTCACTTGAATCGAGATTTTCAATTTCTTCCCTTCCATTCCAAGGCCGATCTGTCTGCCGTACTTGCTGCCGAGTTCAAACAGTTTTTGACCGTCAATTTCGGCACTAGCTTTTTCGTCAATTGTCAGTCTGACGGCGTCTTTATCCTGTTTGATCAGCTCGACGCGTTCCTTGATGGCATATACCTTCGCCTCAGCGATGGCGAATAAATATTCTACTTCTTTCGGATATTCGCCGAAGCGGTCGATCATCTCGTCTTGAAGCTCGCTCTTTTCTTCAATGGTTGAAATCGCTCTAAACCGTTTATACATATCTATTTTTTGCTTGCCGTCTGTCACATACGTCTGCGGAATATATGCGTCAAGCTCCAAATCGATTTCCGGCTCAAACTTTTCAGCTTGCGGTGCATCTCCCTTGCGCGCCTCTATTGCTTCCTTGAGCATTTGCGAATATAAATCGAAACCGACAGAATCGATGAACCCGTGCTGCTGCGCACCTAAAAGGTTTCCGGCGCCGCGGATCGTCAAATCGCGCATCGCGATTTTAAATCCTGACCCGAGTTCTGTAAATTCTTTAATCGCCTGAAGCCTTTTTTCAGCCACTTCCGTTAGGACTTTGTCCTTCCGGTACGTAAAATAAGCGTAAGCTACACGGTTTGAGCGGCCGACGCGGCCCCTCAGCTGGTACAGCTGGGAAAGCCCCATCTTGTCTGCGTCAAATACGATCAAAGTATTGACGTTTGGAATATCAACGCCCGTCTCAATAATCGTCGTGCTGACTAGTACATCCGATTCTCCCTCTAAGAAGTTCAGCATGACCGATTCGAGTTCGTTTTCTGTCATCTTTCCATGGGCGTACGTCACCTTGGCGTCAGGTACAAGCATCGAGATTTCTTCTGCTTTTCTTTCAATATCCTCCACCCGGTTGTACAGGAAGTAAACCTGACCGCCTCTGGCCAGCTCGCGTTCTATCGCTTCCCTGACCAAGGCCCCGTTGTATTCGACAACGTACGTCTGTACCGGGAAGCGGTTTTCCGGAGGCGTTTCAATGACTGACAAATCTCTGACACCAAGCATGGACATATGAAGGGTTCGAGGTATCGGAGTTGCCGTTAACGTCAAAACGTCGACATTCGCTTTAATGCGTTTAATTTTTTCCTTATGTGTGACACCGAACCTTTGTTCTTCATCGATGATAAGCAGACCAAGATCTTTGTATACGACATCCTTGGACAACAGCCTGTGAGTGCCGATCACGATGTCTACCGTTCCGTTTTTCAAGCCCTTGATCGTTTCATTTGCTTCTTTTCTCGTCCGGAACCGGCTGAGCAAACCGATATTAATCGGGTAGTCCTGAAAGCGCTCCAATATCGTTTCATAGTGCTGCTGTGCTAGGATCGTAGTCGGCACAAGGATCGCGACCTGTTTTCCGTCTGCAATCGCCTTAAAAGCGGCGCGGATCGCCACTTCGGTTTTGCCGTAGCCCACATCGCCGCAAAGGAGCCGGTCCATCGGTCTTTCTTTTTCCATGTCTCTTTTAATCTCATGGATCGATCTCAGCTGATCCTCTGTCTCCTGATAAGGAAATGCGGCTTCAAATTCACGCTGCATTTCATGGTCGGGTGAAAACGCGTAGCCTTTGCTTGCTTCTCTTTCGGCATAGAGCTTGATCAAGTCATCGGCGATATCCTGAACAGAGCTTTCAACCTTTTTCTTAACCCGTTTCCATTCGCTTCCCCCGAGTTTATAAAGCTTCGGCTCTTTACCTTCGGAACCGACGTATTTTTGCACCTGATCAATTTGGTCAACCGGTACGTAAAGCTTGTCGCTTCCCTGGTAGTGAATATTCAGGTAGTCCTTATGAATGCCGTTGATCTCCAACGTTTCAATCCCTAAATACTTTCCGATACCGTGGTTTACATGAACGACATAATCGCCGATCTGAAGCTCCGAGTAGCTTTTAATCCGTTCGGCATTGGTCAGTTTTTGTTTGCGCGCCTGCTTTTTGACACGCTTTTTAAACAGCTCTTCCTCCGTGATAACGGCCAGCTTGATCATCGGAAGCTCAAAACCGGATTGAAGACCGCCTTCCATAATGTAAATCTGGCCTTGGGCGAGCGCTGCATCCTGGTCGGCCTGTGCGGCTTCGATGTCATAGTCGGACAGTACAGATGCTAGTTTTTCGACGCGCTCTTTGCTGTCTCCGAGAAAAACCGTCGTATATTTCGATTTTTTAAACCGTTCGATCTCATTTTTGAGCACATTCATTTGTCCGTGAAAGCTCTGCATTTGCTTGCTTGAAACATTGACGATGTTTTGCGGACTGGTGTGCTGCACATGCCTTAAAAACAGCGAGTAATACAAAATCGGGCGGGACTGTTTTGAAATGAGGCTGTGAAAAGGAAATGACATCGATGTATCATGAAGGATTTTCCCTTCTTCAAGCAGGCTCGTAATCCATTCTGCCTCTTCCTTTTGCAGCTGGTCTTCCATTTCATGAATACGGCTGATTTCATCTAGTATAAGCAAGGTATTTTTCGGGAAATAATCTAGTAAACTAGCAGGCTTCTCATAGAAATAAGAAAGGTATTTGACCATTTCCTGGCCGATATGCCCTTCCTTGAGCCGCTCTTTGTCTTCCGCGATATTTTGGTCGAGAATTTCCTTTTGTTTATCGAGCTTCAGCTTTTTAAGGCTGTTGGCAAGGCCTTGATCGATTTGTTCAAGCGCCCTTTGCCTGTCTTCATCCCGCACGATCAGTTCCTTCGCAGGGCCGATCGTTACTTCATCGCGCGTTTCCAGTGAGCGCTGATCATCCGTATTGAATATACGAATCGAGTCAACTTCTGTATCAAACAATTCAATCCGGACAGGATTTTCTTCAGTCAAAGAGTAGACATCGATAATGCCCCCGCGTATGCTGAATTCGCCTGGCGCCGCCACCATATCTGTACGCTCATACCCCATTTGAACGAGCTTCTGGAGCAGCTGTTCCGTGTCAATGTCGCGCCCCGTCTCAATGTGAATCTGACTGTTTTGCCATACTTCGACAGGAGGCAGCATTCTTCTGACGGCTGCTGCCGGAGCAACAACGATAGGCGTTTCACCGCTTGCAAGCCTATTTAAGACATCAAGCCTTTGCGAGCGCAGCTCAGGGCTTGCCACCGCTATTTCAGAAGAAATCAATTCGTTGACAGGATATAAAAGGACAGGCTGATCTTTTATCAGCCCTGTTAAATCATCTGTAATTTTTTGAGCCTGATAAAGGTTATGCGTAATTAAAAATACCGGCCGTCTCGTTTCTTTTGTAAGAGCGGCTGTAAATAACGACCGGGCAGATCCGGAGAGCCCCGCAAGCAGCTGTTCCTTCAGCCCTTCGTTCAAGCCGTTGACGATGGATTTAAAATCATCGCTTTTTGTTATATAGGATTGAATATTGTTCAAATGAGCCCCTCCTCTCTTCCTCAAATAGAAAAATGCTTTGGTCTAGTCTCTACACCAAAGCTATCTATTGAATAAATGAATGATATTGGTGATAATCCGGGTTTCGCTCAAGCGCTTCTTGACAATCTTCACATATCGTCTTCACGTGTAAATCCCCATTATCCATATAAGAAATCATATCGTTTCTTTCATCATTTGTTAAGTGGTTAAAGCCTAACTGTTCACTGTTTACATAAGAATGGTCAAGACTTCCGACTTTAACGCCGCAATGCCGGCAATAATAATGTAAAGCCATAAAGGAACCTCCATACCGAGTCTTTTTAAGACTAGTATGTTCCGTTCCCTTTTGCCTTATACCTTTGCGTTAAATTCATTCATGACTTCTAAAAAAGGTTTTTCCAAAGAAGCTTCACAGGCCTTGGCCGATTGTCTGACGGCCTCTTTTATCGCCGGCTCTTCTTCATCTGTAAAAGCGCCAAGCACATAATCGACGACTTTCATGCCGTTTACCGGACGGCCTATTCCGATTCTGATCCGGTTAAACTCACTTGTTCCCAGATGCTGAATCGTCGATTTGATGCCGTTATGGCCTCCTGCGCTTCCTTTCGTCCTCAGACGGATTCTTCCGGTCGGAAGATCCAAATCATCGTAAATCACTTTCAAATTGTCAACAGGGATCTCGTAATAGTCCAAAAGCGGCCTCAAACATTCTCCCGATAAATTCATATATGTAAGCGGCTTAACAAGTAGAACCTTTTTGCCGGAAACAAACCCGATTCCGTATTGTCCGTTGAACTTTGTTTTATCAAGCGGAATGTTCCACTCTTTCGAGAGCTCGTCAATCGTCATAAAACCTACATTGTGTCTCGTATTTTCATATGTTTTACCCGGATTGCCCAATCCTGCAAACACAAGCATTATTCTATATCCTCCCTTAAGCAAAACCCTGCCTCAGCATACTGAGGGGGAGCATCCTAATTTCCCCTCATTCTAGCACAAAAGACGTAACCGCGGGCGGATTACGTCTTACGTATTTATTCTTCTTTTTCCTCTTCAGTGCCTTTTTCTGGTTCCTCAACGTCTTGAGCAGCTGATTCGGCTTCTGTTTCTTCCTGCTTTTGAGGAGGAAGAATGGATGCAACAACTTCATCAGGCTCATGGTTGTATGAATAATCGCCTTTGGTCGGAATATCGCCGACGGTTAGAACATCATTGACTTCGAGACTGGAAATATCAACCTCGATCGTCTGCGGAATGTTCTTCGGCTTTGCTGTGACAGACAGCTCGTAAAGCGGCTGCTGAAGAACACCGCCCTGTTTGATGCCCTCTGCTTCACCCGTAAGGTTTACAGGAACCGTCGCCTCCATTTCCGCTTCCATATCAACCACTTTAAAATCGGCATGTACGATTGAATCTTTTAACGGATCCGTCTGCAGCTCAGTCACCATAACAGAGTGTTGGTCACCGTTTATATCCAAGTTGATAATCGTATTTTTGCCCTCAGCGCGCAAGATTTTTAAAAGCTCGATACTGTCTAACGCAACGGATTTGTTCTCCAGATTTCTTCCGTAAATGACACCCGGCACATACCCGGATTGCCGAATTCTTCTTAAAGAAGACCGTCTGGAATCCGTTCTTTCTTCCGCTTTTAAAATTGCCATTTTCAGCACCATCCTATCGTTAGATTGGTCTTTCTAAAACCATTCCCATAACGACAAAACTTTAAACCAGAATCAGCAAATTAATCGAACAGGAAGCTGACAGATTGTTTCTCATGCACACGAATAATTGCTTCTGCCAGAAGCGGTGCGACAGAAAGCTGCTTGAATTTCGCGATTTTCTTTTCTTCAGGAAGCTCAATGCTGTTGGTCACAACGAGCTCTTTAATTTTGGAATTGTCGATTCTTTCGATCGCCGGACCGGAAAGAACCGGATGTGTACAGCATGCATACACTTCCTCTGCGCCGCTTTCAACGAGCGCATTGGCCGCCAGCGTAATCGTTCCTGCAGTATCAATAATATCATCAATTAAAATGGCTGTTTTTCCTTCGATATGCCCGATGATATTCATAACCTCGGCTACATTCGGCTTAGGTCGGCGTTTGTCGATAATCGCAATCGGCGCTTTCAAGCGGTCCGCCAATTTGCGGGCACGGGTCACACCGCCGTGGTCAGGGGACACAATCACGATATCCTTGAAATTTTTCTCTTCAAAATAATTTCCTAAAATCGGAACACCCATTAAATGATCGATCGGTATATCAAAGAAACCTTGGATTTGCGGCGCGTGAAGGTCAAGTGCAATCACACGGGTAGCTCCGGCGGTTTCCAGCAGATTTGCCACGAGTTTGGCTGTGATCGGCTCGCGGGAACGCGCTTTACGGTCCTGACGGGCATAGCCGTAGTAAGGCATCACGATATTAATCGTTTTCGCCGACGCGCGTTTCAGCGCATCCACCATGATCAAAAGCTCCATGATATGCTCGTTCACCGGCGCGCTAGTCGATTGGATGACATAGCAGTCGCAGCCGCGGATGCTTTCTTCAATGTTAATTTGGACTTCACCGTCGCTAAAGCGTTTAACAGAACTCTTTCCCAGCTCAACTCCGACGATATCCGCGATTTCCTTCGCAAGACCCGGATTTGAGTTTAAAGAAAAAATCTTCAAATTGTCGTCTTCATATTTAGACATGGTAAACCTCCGATTTAGGATTATTTTTTGTGTATGTTCTCAGCGTAGTCTTCCTTATTGACTTGTCTTGCTCTGGCAATAGACAAAGCCCGGCCTGGCACATCGTCGGTAATCGTTGAACCCGCAGCTACGTATGCGCCTTCGCCGATTGTCACCGGAGCGACCAAATTGGAGTTGCAGCCGATAAATGCCCCATTTTCAATTTTCGTTTTAAACTTATGTTTCCCATCATAATTTACGGTAATCGACCCGCAGCCGAGATTGACATCCGTTCCGATTTCCGCGTCCCCTATGTAGCTTAAATGAGATGCTTTGCTGCGATCACCAAATTCCGATTTTTTCACTTCGACGAAATTCCCGATCCTTACCTCATTGCCGATCTTTGAGTCGGGCCTGATATGAGCAAACGGTCCGATTGTAACATCGTCGCCGACTTCACTGTCCACGATAACGGACTGCTTAATGACCGTTCTGCTGCCGACCGTACTGTTTTCCAGTTCGCTGTTCTGTCCGATGACCGCGTCTTCACCGATAACAACCCGCCCTTTAATGACGGTGCCGGGATAAATCACGGTATCCCTGCCGATCACGGCTTCCGGTGAAATGTATGTGTTGTCGGGATCGATTAAGCTGACGCCGTTCTGCATGTGGCGTTTATTGATCCGCTGCTTCATATAGATTTCCGCTTGTGATAGGGCGACTCTGTCATTGACTCCGAGCGTTTCCTGGAAGTTGACAGTCTGATAAGCGGCTACAGTTTCACCTTGATTTTTCAAGATCTCAATGACATCCGGAAGATAATATTCCCCCTGTACGTTGTCATTGGAAACCTGCTCGATCGTTTGAAAAAGAGCTTCGTTGTCAAAACAGTAGGTGCCTGTGTTGATTTCTTTGACAAGCCTTTCCTCTTCTGTTGCATCTTTGTGTTCGACAATCTTTGCAACATCGCCGTTTTCATTGCGAATAATGCGTCCGTAGCCTGTCGGATCTTCCGCTACAGCGGTTAAAATCGTCACCTTTGCTGCTTTTTTCTGATGCTCCGTGAGCATGGCTTCCATCGTTTCGGCAGTTAAAAGCGGGGTATCTCCGCAGATGACGATTGTTGTTCCTTTTTCGCTTCCAAGAATCGACTTGGCCTGCTTGACGGCATGGGCCGTGCCGAGCTGTTCAGCCTGCAGGGCATATTCGCTTTTTTCCCCGAGCTGTTTTTTGACATCTTCCGCACCATGTCCAACTATTGTGACAAGTTTTTCTAATGATAGCTTGCGAGCTTCATCGACAACATGCTCGACCATAGGTTTTCCGCAAACAGGATGAAGAACTTTATATAGCTTTGATTTCATTCTTGTTCCTTGACCAGCTGCTAACACAACTGCAAACCGCTTATCCATGTATTGGCCTCCATTATCCCTATTATCCATAGAAAAATATATCCTAAATATGAGTTGATTTCAAGCAAGCCAAAATGAGAAATCGGGAAATCAAGACAGCATATTTTGGATGTTTAGAGCATATTTAGGATTAACTGATCAGGGAGACGGATTGATTCCTTCTGCATGCGCTTTGTTATCCGAGTTCGCATGCTTTACCTTCCTGCTACTGTTATACGCAGACACAAACCATATATTGTCATTTTATTATGATAAGATCATTTTTTTTCAAAACAAAAAGGGCTTATCCATAAGCCCTTCTTTTTTAAGAAGCTCCAATTTCTTCATATTCTATTTCCTCAACGTCACCCAAACGATGATATTCATTTAACACCGCGTCCTGAATTTTTCCGCGGGTGCTTGAGTTGATTGGATGAGCGATATCACGAAATTCTCCATCAGGTGTACGCTTACTTGGCATCGCAACGAAAAGACCATTGTTTCCATCAATTACACGAATATCATGCACTACAAATTCGTGATCCAGCGTGATGGATGCAATCGCTCTCATGCGACCATCGGTATTCACGCGGCGTAATCTTACGTCGGTAACTTCCACAGTAGTTCACCACCTTTTCCCAATATAAAAACATTAGTGTAACTATTCAACGGCTTTTTTTGTTTTCCTGCATAATTAAAAATATTTTTGTAATATTGGGATAAAAAAACACTGAATTGACAAATTTTCCAAACAAAAAAGATGATTTTGAGACCAAAACCATCTTTTAAGAGTTCTTTCTATTTCACTAATGCGATGACTTCTATTTCAACAAGCGCGTCTTTCGGCAGCCTCGCCACCTCAACGCATGATCTCGCCGGTTTGTGGGTATCGAAGTACTGTCCGTAAACTTCATTCACCTCTGTGAATTGATTCATATCCGCCAGAAACACGGTTGCTTTGACGACAGTCTCCAGAGAGGCGCCCGCTTCTTTCAGCACGGCTTTTAAATTGCGGAAAACCTGGTGCGTCTGTTCTGTGATGTCTCCAGTCACCATTTCACCCGACGGGGTCAGCGGAATTTGCCCCGAACTGTAAAACATATTGTTGACAACAATTCCTTGTGAATACGGTCCGATCGCCGCCGGTGCTTCTTTTGTCTGAACAACCTTTGTCATCTCAAACTCCCCATTTCCTATTCATTTTCTGCAAAAAAACGCTGAAAATTTCCGTTTTGTATTTCCACCTTTTTTTCCTTCATATCGATTTCAGAAAGAGTCAAAAGGGACATATACTCATCGACCAGCCGCTCCTTGACTCCCTGAGCTTCCACAAGAACACCGATGCCCGCTACATGGGCATTGAATTCATCGAGAAGATTGATCATGCCGTTGATCGTTCCTCCCGCTTTCATAAAGTCGTCTATGATCAAAACGTGCGAGCCCGTCTGCAAGCTTCGTTTTGCAAGAGACATCGTCTGAATGCGGTTGGATGATCCGGACACATAGTTGATGCTGACCGTTGACCCTTCAGTTACCTTATTGTCTTTTCTGACGACCACTGTCGGCACATCAAGGTAGCTGGCTACCGCATATGCCAAAGGAATGCCTTTTGTCGCCACCGTCATCACGACATCGATCTCCCTGTCTGAAAAAGCGGAAGCAAAAATTTTGCCGGCCTTCGTTAATACAGAGGGCTTTCCAAGGATATCGGTTAAATACAAATATCCGCCGGGCAATATCCGTTCCGAATCGATCAATGACTCACCGAGCGACTTTACAAATTCCTCCGCTTCATCGCGTTTTACCTTTGGAATGTATTTAACGCCGCCGGCTGCTCCCGGCACGGTCTGAAGCGTTCCGATTCCCTGCTGCTCGAAGGTCTGCTTAATGATGGTTAAATCTTCACTAATGGATGATTTAGCAGATTGATACCGTTCTGAAAAGAAGGTTAATGGCACTAAGACATGCGGATGGGTCAACAAATAATTTGTCAGATCCACCAATCTGCCGCTTCGACGAAACTTCATGCACTTACCTCCAAAATCCGAATATTTTTAAAAACAATATAACTTAACATACGGATTTAATCAAGTTCATTTTGTTCTCCGATCATCCGCACCGCATAAACCTGATCGCAAAACCCTCTTAATCCGTTATAGATTCTTTGCACTTTTGATTCGTATTGAACAAGTCCGAACACAGTGGGGCCGCTCCCGCTCATCAGCACAGCATCGGCGCCGAACCGCTTCATTTGATTTTTGATCATCGCGACTTCGGGGTGCATGTTCAATGTAACAGATTCGAGTACATTGCCGAGCTTGTCACACATTTTTTGAAAATTCTTCTCTTCAATCGCAGCAATCATACCTTGAACATCCGGATGTTCAATCTCGTCGACTTTCAGCTGCTTGTACACTTCTGCAGTTGATACGCCGATCGTCGGCTTTGCCAGCACTACCCAGCAGTGCGGCGGAGTCTCGATATGACGGATTTTCTCTCCCCTTCCCGTTGCAAGAGCCGTTCCTCCATGTACGCAAAAGGAGACATCAGATCCGATCTCAGCGCCAAGCTCAGCCAGTTCATTCATCGAAAGCTTCAAATCCCACAGCCGGTTCAATCCTCTGAAGACGGCAGCCGCATCGCTGCTTCCTCCTGCAAGGCCCGCAGCAACGGGAATCACTTTCGTAATAAAAATGGAAACCCCTTTTTTAATGCCGTAGCGTTCTTTCATGAGCATTGCAGCCTGATAAGCAAGGTTTCGCTGATCGTCGGGAACAAAGCGGTTATGCGAAGAAACCGTTACTTTATCTTCTGCCAGCTCTGTTAATTCGACCCGATCCGCCAAATCAATCGTCGTCATGACCATCTCTACTTCATGATACCCATCTGGACGTTTGTGGCGAACGTCGAGCGACAAATTAATTTTAGCCGGCGCCTTCTCTAAAATACGCAATCCATTCACCTACTTCTCCATCTAAACATAAGTATCCACATTGTAACATATTTTGAAGTACAGGACGTACAAATGCATGCGCCTGAGGCAGGACGCCTCGCTCTTAGCATGCGGTCATTCCTCGCAAGTACAAATGCATGCGCCTGCGCAGGATGCCTCGCCTTTGGCATGCGGTCATTCCTTCAGATTGCGAATGCGCCCCTCGCCATGATTCCCAGGTCGCTTACAGCGGCTGAACACTGAAAACGGATCAATGAAAAAAACGGAGGACAGAAGCGTCCCCCGTATGTCACTGTTTTAATGATTTTGCTGATTTTGAGCCATATGCTGTTCGGCTAATTCGATGGCCCTTTTCACCATGTTGCCGGCGTCTCTGGCCCGAATTCCGCCCCAGCCCTCGGTCTTTACCGTATCGTAAAATCCAAGATCTTTAGCCAATTCATTTTTGAATTCCTCTGACATGATGCTTCGACGTCTGCCCATGCGAAACAGCCCCTTTCAAGTATCATACCATCCGTCTGACTCATCATAAAACAAGTGACATGTATTAGCTTTGCTCGATTTGTGCAGAACTTCCCCGAAAAATTTTGGATAAAAAAAGGCAAAACAAAAAGCAGCAAACATAAAGTCCACTGCTTATTAAAGGGCTACTGAGCTGGTTTTATCATCGGAAAACCTCAATTCAACCGTCTCAGTAAGAATATCCGCATAACTGTATGAAACTCTTTCAAACGAATTCTCGTCTTGGTCTAGTTGTATCACAAAAACAGAAGGGTACGTCTCAGCTAAAATGCCCGAACGCTCAATCGTTTTTCGGCGGCCACCGTTTGCTTTTAACGTCAGCCTTTTTCCCAAATGTCCATCAAGCGATCTTTTAATATCGGACAACGTTTTCGCCATTGCATCCACCTCACTATATTCAGTATACACCAGAAGCCCATTTTTGTCAAATAAAATTTAAATTATATCAACGTTCATAAGCCTCTGTCAATAAAATATTTGTGACAAATTATACGCCGACTTTCCCTTATTTTCCTCATTTTTCGTTTCATTATGTATGTTTTTAAAAAAAAGGTAAAAACATTTCGTGTGCATAGCAAAAACCCGCCATCCGGCGGGCTCGTTTAATCGTTTGCTTTTGTTTTATATGGCATTCCAATACGCAATACGCCCCGCGTCTCAATACCTCCGAGCCCCTTTTCTCTCGTCAAGGTATTTCTGAGCACTTCCCAGACGTTAATGCGGTCCATAAACGGAGTGAAGCTGATTTTTGCGACTATATAGACCGGATCAAGCGCATGGATGTTGACTCTGGACGGAGAGCTTGCGAAATTTGCACCGGCTCTGATCAGTGATTCAAAATGGGACTGGCATGCGCCGGCAAAAATGACGAGCTGATCAAGATGGGGAATTTTTCTTCTCGCTTTTTGAACGGTTTCGATAAAATCTTTTGAATGCCTGTAGGCATCCAGATTGTTAATATCGCCCTTCTGCTTAGAATAGGCATCGTGTCCGGTAATGACGAGAAGATCCGGGCGGTATTCATCGATCAGTTCCTCGATGACTGATGACATTTTCTTTTCATAGCAATGAATGCCGTATACAGGAACCCCGATCTTTTCGTAGAGCGCCAGACACTTTTTCAAATAAGCCGAATCCCCGTCTAAATGAAGGACTCTTCCGGGCATATGAAAGTACTGCTGTTGATTGTTATATTGGTTTGTGGCGCGGTACTCATGTTTATCGTGAAGGAGTTTGTAATCCTGGCGGAGAAGATCGAGGGATTCCTTCATTCTCGTTTCTTCTTCCCGCTTTCTCATCTGCCACTCAGCCTCGCGGACAATCTCAAGATCCCCCAAATGCGCGTCAGCGATTAATCTGACCTCATCTCCGTGCAAAACGGCTACAGGTTCTCCATTTGCCGATTGATCAATTCTTATAATTCGAAATAAAATATCTCTTCGATAAGATTTTCTGACGACCATATCGCCTATTTTAAATTGCATGCTTTTCACTCCACACATAGACTAAGCCCCATCCTGATGAACATCAAGCAACGAAAAAGTAAAGGTGCTTCTTTAGCCTATGTGCCTGCCCTTCAAGTGGTGAACGGATGACAAGCCTGATCAGGCTTAAAGCCCGGCATCAATAAAAAAAGCCCTCCATTAAAGAAGGACTTCTCTCAAGCGGTCAGATAAGACGGCGAACTCTTCAATGCTAAGCGACTCTCCGCGTCGTTTTCCGTCGATATGTGAATCCTGAAGCGCTCTTTCAATTTTTGATTTATTCTCTTTGCCATTCGGCAGATTGTTGACGAGGTTGTTGAAAAGCGTTTTTCGACGCTGTGCAAAGCTTGCTTTTACGACTTGAAAGAAAAAGGCAGCATCTTGAACGGCCACAGCCGGCTCTTTCCTCAGCGTCAGCCTGATGACCGCGGAATCTACGTTAGGCTGAGGGACAAATACGGTCTTTGGTACATTCATGACCGTTTTGGCCTCCGTATAAAACTGCACCGCGATGGAAAGGGACCCGTATTCCTTTGAAGAAGGTTTTGCAGCCATTCGGTCCGCCACCTCTTTTTGAAGCATGACGACGATTCCTTTCAGCGGCAGATTTTCTTCTAAAAGCTTCATGATGATCGGAGTCGTGACGTAATACGGGAGGTTGGCGACAACCATCACCTCATCGCAGTCTTGAAACTGTTCGTCCATTACCGCTCGGACATCGGCCTTCAGGACATCCTGGTGAATGACAGTCACATTATCATACGGAGAAAGCGTATCTTCTAAAATCGGCAGAAGCCGTTGGTCGATCTCAAAGGCCGTTACTTTCTTCGCACGCTTTGCCAGCTGCTCGGTCAATGCCCCGATCCCCGGACCGATTTCAATCACGCCTGTACGCTCCGTCACACCGGCATGGTCGACAATTCTGTCCAATATGTTCGTGTCAATCAAGAAGTTCTGCCCCAGGCTTTTTTTGAATGAAAATCCGTATTTATTGAGAATTTCCTTAGTCCTAATTGGGGTGGCGATATCTTTATTCATGTTCTTCCTCCCGCAGCACAGCATCCAGTGCGCTTAAATAATCACTCTTTTTGATCTGAAACATTTGCAGCCGCTTTTGAAGCTGTTTCCCATTTGTATAGCCGATATTCAATATTTCGCCGAGCCGCTCCCGCCTTTGTTTTGCCAGCGGGCCTCCGATCAGGCCGGCTTCGATTAAATCCCGGGCCTCAATCTCAGGTTCCGTCGCTTCCATTTCCTCCTGAACGGTCATTAAGCATTCGCGGATCGCTTCAAGCGAAGCGTGTTCGACACCGATTCCGCGTTTATTTTTAGGCTTTGCCAAATGCTTGGGCAAAAATGCATGCTTGCAGCCGGGGACCTTTTCTGCAATCGTTTTTCTGATTTTTTCCCCCGGGAAATCGGGATCGGTTAAAATAATAACCCCGCGCGTTTCCTGGGCGAGCCGAATCCGTTTGATGACGTCTTCCCCTATGGCAGATCCGTTCGTTTCGATCGTATCTGCATCAACAGCCGATTTGATTTTAGCGGTGTCATCACGGCCTTCGACAACGATGATTTCTTTAATCTTCATTTCTTCCTCCGTATGTTGAAAAACCTTTTATTACATTTTTAAAATGATTGAAACCTTTTTGTAATAAAACCGTCTAATTTATTAGAAAACAAGATGGATCTATTATAACCAAAAAAACAGAGGGCGCAAAATCCCTCTGCTTATATAAAAAGCATAATAAATGATATTTAGTTCAACACCTTGATTTTAACTCTTTTGTTTCCCCAGCGGTAAGCTGTAGACTTATTCGGAAAGAATACATCGATTTTTCGGCCTTTGATGGCTGAGCCTGTATCGGCCGCAACCGCATAGCCATATCCTTCTACATGTACTTTGGAACCCAGCGGAATAACGCTCGGATCGACAGCGATCACTTTAGCGCCGGGATTATTTTTCAAATTAACGCCGGTCGCAGTGTGGCCTGAGCATCCGTTGCAGCTTGCTGTATAAGCTGTAGAGGATACATAAAATTCCTTTCCTGAGGATTGATTTCCGCGCGATACATTCGCGCTGACTTTAGCCACTGCGGCTTGCTTTGTACCGACAGCGATGATTTTGGCTTTGCTTTCGGCTGCCGTTTCCTCTTTAATCAGTTCTCTGGAAACTTCCTTGCCGTTTTTCATAACAACGGCATAGTGCTTTTTAAGCTTGCCATGTTTACCGTCCTGTACAACTTTTTCTTTCCCCTTTTCAAGTGAATCGTCCTCTTTTTTCCGGACTTCAAAAGGGATGTTCTCTTCCACTACATCGGTGACTTTTTTGATACGAGTAATGTGAATCGCCTGATCTTTCGTCAGCTTTTTATCAAGCGCAGGCTTAACTTCATCATCGCCTTTTATGCTGATCTTATGATGTTTTAAAAAGTCAGCGACCGTAGTCGAAGTCGTCCATAGGTCTTTATCTTTACCGGCATCCTTTACGGTTACTTTAAAAGCCCTTTGCAAAGTCAGCTTCATATCTTTCGTTATTTCTTTATCAACTGAGGGGTCAATTTGATCGTGTTCCGCCAACTCTAAATTTAAGTCTTTCAGAAGTTTGCCGACTGTACCCGCTGTTGTCCAGATTTCCTTTTCCTGTCCGTCGACCGTGAAATGAACAGGTTTTGCGGCAACATATTCAACATTCATGTTCGCCGTTAATTTTGTATCTTCAGCGGGAGAGATGTGATCTTCTTTCCTCGTCTCGATGTCTAAGCTTTTCAGCAGTTCACCTACGGTTTTAGCATTCGTGCGAACATCCTGCTTTTTCCCGTTTATCGAAATGGTGACTTGCTGTTTAGCGAGCTCATGTGCTCCGTAAGCAGTTCCGCTCCCTGCGACAAGCAGTCCAGCAGCAATCAGAATCCATCTGCTTTTGCTAAGCTTTACGGAAAACAGCTTTTTCATTTTTTGTATGATGAAAAACGCCTCCTTCTCCTCGGGGAGATTATATAGAGTATCTACAAGCCTGTCAACCCTCCTCTCTATTTTCTCCGCAAGCCCGCCATCTCTTTTATTATGGGAAAACCACCTCATAAAAGAAAGAAAGACTTGTCGACAAAGATATCCTATGAGCGTAAACAGACATGTAGAACTTTTTAGAACCATCCCCCGAAGAGACAAGCTTGAACAAGGCTCGATATCAAATCGTGTCAGCTGATGCCGAAAAGTTTTTTTGCATTTTCTGTGGTGACGGCCGCTATTTCTTCATAAGTCATTCCTTTTAATTCGGCAATCTGTTCGGCGACAAGTTTGACATAGCTAGGTTCATTCCGCTTTCCTCTGTATGGATGCGGCGTTAAATACGGGCAGTCCGTCTCAATTAAAAGCCGGTCATTTGGTATTTGTTTGACCACTTCCTTCGGTTTTTTGGCGTTTTTAAATGTGACGGGTCCGCCGAAAGATAGGTAGAAATTCATATCGATGCACTCTTGTGCAATTTCAGCGCTTCCTGTATAACAGTGCATGATCCCGCCGACTTCCTCGGCCCCTTCTTCCCGCAAAATAGAAACGACATCCTCCGTTGCATCACGGTTGTGAATCACGATTGGCAAGCCGACTTCTTTTGCCAAAGCGATCTGTTTTCTGAACACCTCTTTTTGAACGTCCTTCGGCGACTTATCCCAATGATAATCAAGTCCCATTTCTCCGATCGCCACAACTTTCTCATGGGCGGACAGGTCTTTGATCCAAGCCAAATCTTCATCGGTCATATCAATTGCGTCAACCGGATGCCACCCGATGGCTGCATAAATAAAATCGTATTCTTCAATCAATTCCATCGCACGCTTGATCGTCGGACGATCGAATCCTACCACGACAATGTGCTCCACTTTTTCTTCCTTTGCCCGAGCAATGACTTCTTCCAAATCCTCGTTAAATTGCTCGGCGTTTAAATGAGCATGTGTATCAAATAACATGAAAATGCCACCTTTTTAAGAAATTGTCGAAAAAACAAAAGGTGTTCGACGAAATGTTACACGTGGAACACCCTTTGCCTGCATTTATTTGATTCGCGTTCCGTTTGCTAATGAACTGTCTACCGCCGCAAGCGAGAGAACGCCGTTGTCCTCTCCAGCCAATATCATGCCTTGAGAAAGTTCTCCTCTTAGTTTGACCGGTTTTAAATTTGTTACACAAATGACTTTCCGGCCGACAAGCTCTTCAGGTTTGTAGTGCTTGGCAATTCCTGAAACGACTTGGCGTTTTTCAAAGCCTAAATCAAGCTGGAGTTTTAACAGACGATCCGCTTTTTTGACGGGTTCAGCATGAATGACTTCAGCCACTCTGAGCTCTGTGCTCATAAAATCGTCTATCGTGATTTCCGGAAGCCGTTCATGTGCTTTTTCCTCTTGCTTTGGTTCTTCTTTTGGAGCCGTTCCCTGCATTTTTGATTTGATATAAGCGACTTCGTCTTCCGCCTCAAGACGCGGGAACAATGGTTCTCCTTTTTGAACTGTCACAGATTTCAGCTGGCCGAAGCTTTGAATGCTGTCCCAGGTTTTCAGTGACGCATCCGTAACGCCAAGCTGTGCGAAAATCTTTTCAGGCGTCTGCGTTAAGAACGGCTGCAGCAATACAGCAGTGATGCGCAATGACTCCGCCAAATGGTACATGACCGATTGAAGCTCTTTTTCTTTATCCTTATCTTTTGCCAGTACCCAAGGGGCTGTCTCGTCGATGTATTTATTCGTTCTGCTGACAAACTGCCACAATGATGAAAGCGCAACGGAAAACTCCATATTTTCGATCGCCTGCTCGTACGCTTCAATTGTCTTTTGCGAGAATGATGACAACGGTTCGTCAAAAGCGGTAACCGGGCCTTCATACGACTGAATCCGGCCGTCAAAGTATTTGTTGACCATGGCGACCGTTCTGTTCAGCAGGTTGCCTAAATCATTCGCTAAATCATAGTTAATCCGCTCGACAAATCCTTCCGGTGTAAATACGCCGTCAGAACCGAACGGCACTTCGCGGAGAAGATAATAACGCAATGCATCTAGTCCGTATCTGTCGATTAATGTGACCGGGTCAACCACATTGCCTTTTGATTTAGACATTTTTCCATCTTTCATCAGCAGCCACCCGTGGGCAAAAACCTTTTTCGGCAGCGGAAGGTCCAATGCCATCAGCATAATCGGCCAGTAAATGGTATGGAAGCGGACGATCTCCTTACCGACAAGATGAACGTCTGCCGGCCAATATTTTTGATAATTTTCATCGTTTTCCGTATTAAAGCCAAGTGCCGTAATGTAATTAAACAGCGCATCTATCCAAACATAGATGACATGCTTCGGATTGCCGGGCACTTTTATCCCCCAGTCGAACGTCGTCCGGGAAACAGCCAAATCTTCAAGACCCGGTTTGATAAAGTTGTTGATCATTTCATTTTTCCGGGATTCAGGCTGGATGAATTCAGGATTTTCTTCATAGAAAGCGAGAAGCCGATCCGCGTATTTTCCCATGCGGAAGAAGTAAGATTCCTCTTTGATTAGCTCAACGGGGTGGCCGCTGTCAGGACTTTTCCCTCCGATAACTTCGCCTTTCTCGTTTCGCTCGACATCAACGAGCTGGGTTTCGGTGTAAAACGTTTCGTCAGGGATGCTGTACCAGCCCTCATATTCATCAAGATATATGTCACCATTGTCAAGCAGCTTCTGAAATACCTTTTCGATCACTTTTTTATGACGTTCCTCTGTCGTCCGAATGAAGTCGTCATTGGATATGTCGAGCTTTTTCCAAAGCTGCTGAATGTCTTCTGCCGCACGATCGACCAATTCCTGCGGAGTGATGTTTTCCTTCTCCGCCGTTTGCTGAATTTTTTGTCCGTGCTCATCTGTACCAGTTAAGTATCTGACATCAAAGCCTCTCAGTCTTTTATAACGAGCCATCGCATCACCTGCAACGGTCGTGTAGGCATGTCCAATATGTAGCTTCCCACTTGGGTAATAAATGGGTGTAGTGATGTAAAACGTATTTTTTTCTTGCGGCATGATGGAACCTCCCAATTAAAATGTCAAAAAACTCCCGCCCAAAGGACGAGAGCGGCATGTGTATTCATTCAGTATATACTCAATATATAATCCCTCTTTATATGATACCATCTTAGCCTTCAAGTTCAAGAAAATATACATTGTCGATCCATCATGAATACGGTCGATTACAAATTTCTTAACAGAAAGAAATACTATACTTCGACAAAAAAATGCTTTCATTGTCGAATAATGTCGTATATAATCGATATGAGGAAAAACCTTAGTTCGAAAGTCTTGATTTAAGGGCTTTTTTTTGATTGATCATACTGTTTTATCATCTTCAATTCCCTTGTTACATCAGTTCTTCCAAGGTCTTTTGACTATATGATCTAATTTTTACAAACAATAGAAAAGAAAATGATTGACGTTTATTGGAAACCTTGTTATGCTAGGACTGTAAGGATTTTGTCGAATAATGACGAAGATAATAAACACCTATAAAAATAACAATCTTTCGGGAGGAGAATGAATATGAAATCTACAGGTATTGTACGTAAAGTTGATGAACTAGGACGCGTGGTGATTCCAATCGAACTTCGCCGTACGCTTGGAATCGCAGAAAAAGACGCTCTTGAAATCTATGTAGATGACGAAAAAATCATCTTGAAAAAATATAAACCAAACATGACTTGCCAAGTTACAGGTGAGGTTTCTGATGACAACCTTAAACTTGCAGGCGGTAAATTGGTTCTTAGCCCTGAAGGCGCTGAGCAAATCATTAACGAAATTCAAGCACAACTTCAATCTCAAAAATAATTATTTTGATTATACAAAAACCGCTCTTGCCGAAGCAAGGGCGGTTTTTTAGTTTTGAATATGGTAAGCGTCATAAATTTTCCGTTTCGGAACGCCGCGGTCAACCGCGGTTTTTTTAATGGCTTCTTTTGAAGGATATCCTTCGCTGATATAATGCTCGACATGTTCTTTTTCTGAAAGATGCTCCCACCAGACCGCCTCTTCAATCGTTTCTTCACGGCTTCCTTCGATCACAAGGCAAAACTCTCCGCGCACCTGTTCCTGTTCAGACCATGTGAGTGCTTCTTCGATCGAACCTCTGATAAATTCTTCGAATTTTTTCGTGAGTTCCCTTGTCAATGCGATTTGCCGATTGCCGAATACCTCTCTGATGGCCGCCAAGGTTTCTTTCAGCCGATGCGGCGACTCGTAAAAAATCATCGTTTCCTGTCTGTTCTTCAAAGCCTCGAGCTGTTTTTTCCTTTCCCGTTTGCTGCGGTCCAAAAAGCCGAAAAAGAAAAACGGCTGCGGCGCAATGCCTGAGGCAATCAGTGCGGTCAAAGCCGCATTTGCACCGGGCAGGGGTACGACATAGCCGCCCATTTCGATAAAATCGCGGACGATTTCAGCCCCGGGGTCAGATATTGTCGGCATTCCGGCGTCACTGACCAATGCGACGTTTTTTCCTTCTTTCAGCCATTCCAAAATTTTATGTCCGCTGCTTTCTTTATTGTGTTCATGGTAGCTGACAAGCTGTGTCTCAATTTCATACACATGGCACAATTTCTTCGTCTGCCTCGTATCCTCCGCCGCGATAATGTCCGCCTCTTTTAACACAGAAACCGCCCGAAATGTCATATCCTCTAAATTGCCGATGGGAGTCGGTACGAGATATAACATACCCATGTCTGATTTTTGGTCAAAACTCTTTTGCCGGTTGATAATCAACACCCTCCCGTCTTTTTTCTTCTATATAACGTTCTTTGTTTTTTCTCGATAATTTTTTGAAATAGTACTCGGCCTGCATCGCTTCTCGTTTCGTTGAAAAGCACTCTGCATAATGGAGTTTAACCGGCAGCCTTGCCCTCGTATACTTGGCGCCCTTCCCGTCATTATGCGTTTTCAGGCGCTTTTCGATATTGTTTGTATAGCCTGCGTACAAGCTGCCGTCCCGGCACGAAAGCACGTAAAAGTAATGGCTATTCGTCTCCATATAAAATCTTCCTTATTTCATGTGTATATTGATCTTGTTCATCATACACAAACAAAGGAGGCAAAATTTTCAGGTCAGGTCGGCCGTCTTTTATTCCTTCTACTAAAATGGTGTTGGCTTCTTTGCTTTTTTTCGGGTAAACAAATTGGACCCGCTTCGGCTCGATTTGAAAGGCCTTCATCAATTCAAAGATTTCGAGCAGCCTCCCCGGCCGGTGAACGAGAGCGAGTTTGCCGCCCTGCTTTAATAGCTTGCTGCTGACGCGAATAACATCTTCAAGCGTGCAGTAGATTTCATGTCTGGCAATGGCCAAATGTTCATTTAGGTTTTGCTCCGTTTTTTGCGGCGTCTTGAAATAAGGAGGATTGCATGTGACGACATCGGCCTTATTGTATCCGAGCACCTGCGGCATATTTTTCAGGTCGTCCCTGATAAGATGAATCTGTTTTTGCAGGTTGTTGTATTCCACGCTGCGGAGGGCCATGTCATACAGCCTTTCCTGAATTTCCACCCCGGTGATGGCGGCTTTTGTGCGGGTGCTGAGAAGCAGCGGAACAATCCCGTTCCCTGTGCACAAATCAATGATGTTTCCTTTTTGTATCGGAACGTAAGCAAATTTCGACAGCAGAACAGCATCTAAGGAAAATGCAAAAACTGTCGGGCTTTGCACGATTTTCATATCTTCCGCCAGTAAATAATCCAGTCGTTCATCATCTTTTAATTGAATCATGTCTTTTCCCTTTCCTAAACACATTGTACCGTTAAAAAGGCTTCCGTTCCGCCGGAAGCCTTTCTTATTTTTTATTTAAAAACGAGAGGCAGAACAGACAGTCTCCTTCTTTGCGAACACTTCCGTAATGGATGTTGCAAATATGGAAGCCCTCCTGATACAGGCGAGCCAAATTATCATGGCCCTCTCCAATATCAGCATGCCCTGTCTTTTCTGCTTTTATCTCTTTTTCATCGGATTTTACGCTTTTTAGCCTTTGATCCGTCTCTTCCAGCCTCTTGCGCAAATGCTCGTTTTCAAGCTGTAAATGATTGTTTTCTTCAATCATTTCCCCGATATGCTGCTTGAGATCTCCAAGCTGGCGGTAAAGGGACCCGATTTGTTCTTCTAAACTTATCACTGTATCAAACAATTCTTTTTTATCCAAGGTTTCACACCTCGTTAATCTGTGGTTTGTGCAGATACGACACCTTCTTGCAACAGCTCATCCCACGTATATTCAACAACTTTGTCGCAGTCTGTCAGTTCAACCTGGAGAATGCGTTCGAGAATATTCAACCCGACGACTTTTGCCGGGCCGCTGGACGTGGCGATCACTTCCCCGATATCCGGAAGCTGTTCTTTGGCTGTTTCGTATTCATCGTTTTCATACTTTAGACAGCACATCAGCCGTCCGCATAGTCCGGAAATCTTCGTCGGATTCAGCGACAGATTTTGATCCTTTGCCATTTTAATAGAAACGGGCTCAAAATCACCTAAAAACGTGGAACAGCAAAGCATTCTTCCACACGGTCCGATACCGCCGAGCATCTTCGCTTCATCTCTGACGCCGATTTGTCTCAGCTCGATTCTCGTTTTAAAGATCGATGCCAAATCTTTGACGAGTTCTCTAAAATCGACTCTTCCATCAGCCGTAAAATAAAAAATGACTTTGTTGCGGTCAAAAGTGAATTCCACATCGACCAGTTTCATCTCAAGGCCGTGCTCGTTAACCTTTTTCTGGCAGACATCAAAGGCGGACAGCGCAGCTTCTTGATTCTCCTCAACGATCAGGCGGTCGCGTTCATCCGCAACTCTGATCACTTTTCTTAAAGGCAGCACGACATCGTTCTCGTCTACTTTCTTGTTGGCAATGACAACCTGCCCGTATTCAACACCGCGAACCGTTTCGACGATCACACAGCTGTCTTTATCTATCTGAAATCCGTTCGGATCGAAATAATATATTTTGCCCGCTTTTTTAAAGCGGACACCAATAACGTTGTACAAGCTTATCCCTCCTGCAGCATTAAAACCAAGTGCTCCATTAATCCTTGAGCATTCACATTGGAATAAAGCCGTTTTTTTGCTTCTAAAACAGCAAGTATCTGGTTTGTCACTCTTTGTTGTGTTGTTTGCAGCGCATGCTGTTTTAATGATTGGAATAAGTCCTGAAATAGTATTTTATCTTCATGTCCCAACTGAATGGACAACACGTCGCGATATATAAATAAAAGCATATCAAGACCCATTTCTTGGTGGTCTTTCTCCTTGAAAAAGGGCATCCACTGATCTTGAATATAGAAAAAAGCATGTCCTTTTCGCTGGTGTAAGACTTCATACAATTTTATCACTTTCGCTCGCGACTCTGCAAACTGATCATTTCGACTCAATTCGAGCGCTTCCGATAAATTGTTGGTCATATTCGACAAAAGGGCTGCAATATTCGGTGAGACCTCTTGTTTGACCAGTTCCTTTTCAATCGATTCGGGCTGCAGCGACTGAAAGGATAAAACCTGGCATCTCGATATGATCGTATCGAGCAATTTTTGCGGCTGTTCCGTTAAAAGAACAGCGATTGTATCGCTGCTCGGTTCCTCTAAAAACTTTAGAAGGCTGTTCGCCGCATTGACCGTCATTTGATCCGCATGGGAAATAATATACAGCTTTTTATGCGATTCCAAACCGGTCTTAGAAAACTCTTCCTGAAGCGCCTGGATTTGTCCCTTTTTAATGGAAAGGCCGTCCGGATGGACGACGTGTACGTCCGGATGGTTTCCAGATTCAATCCGCTGGCAGTTCCTGCATGACTCACATGGCTCTGCTCCATCTTCAAGGCAAAAAAAGCTTTTTGCCAGAAGGGTTGCCGCGTCTAATTTGCCCGTCCCTTTGCGCCCTTCAAATAAATAGGCGTGGGCAAGCCGATTTCTTTCTATACTATTTTGCAAAAGCTTCATAACCCGTGGCTGAAGCTTCTGCATTTCTGTCCAGGTTGTAGCCATACCATCACTCTCTATGTGTAAAGGTTTATCAGTAAACCCTTTATTTCGCCAATGCGTTCCAAAAGTTCGATAGAGGATTTTTCTTGATCCATAAGATCCTCAGTTAATTGCACAAGCTTTTCGTCCAGTTCTTTCACAATGCTTAATGTCCGGCTGTTTCCGTACAGATCGAAGCTTCTTGAATTCTCCACCGTCAGACCGTTTTCAACGGTCTCTTTTACAAATCGTTTGATCAAGCCTTTGAACCTGGCCAAATCTTTGAAGTTTCTCGATTTTGAGAGGCGTTTTCCGAACGCTTCAATATCTGTTAAAAGCATTGTCAGCTGTTCAACTCGAAGCTTGCCGCTTTGTATATTCATCTTCTCTTTAAATGAAGCAGAAACATTTTCTCCTCTTGCAGGCGGAGTCTGCTGTTTCTCTATCATTGTACGCAGTTCTTGACTTATTTTCATATCCTCAACCCTTAAAATTGATGGAATTGCTCGATCGGCAGTACAAAAACGGTTGCTCCGCCCACTTCAACCTCAACAGGATAAGGAACATATGAATCAGCATTTCCGCCCATTGGAGAAACAGGGGCAATCAGCTGATCCCGCTTGCTTCCGTTTTCTTTTATCAAGCTTAAAGCTTTGTCTACTCGAATATCATCTACACCCAACATGAAGGTTGTGTTTCCCGATTTCAGAAAGCCGCCGGTCGACGCCAGTTTGGTCACGCGAAAATTGTGATCGGTCAAAGCCTTTAAAAGCCGGTTGCTGTCTTGGTCTTGAACAACAGCGATAATTAACTTCATATGAAAAGCCCCCTTTTGGATGGAAACACTTTAAGGATACTCTTGTTACCATTATAACAATGAATGGTAAACTGGTCACAACTGATTTTCTTTTAATGCTTCCTCAATGATGTTATTTACCCTTTTTAACACAAGTTCAACACTTTGGCTGGCATCCACAATCCGAAATCGTCCGGGGAACCGGTTCATAACTTCTTCGTAGCCTTTTTGAACAAGCTGATGAAAGTGGAGTTTTTCCAAATCAAGCCGGTTTTTCTCTCTTGCATCATTTAAATCGATTCGTTTGATTCCCTCTTCCGGGTCAATGTCGAAATAAATCGTCACATTCGGCATCAGGCTGCCGATCGCGAATTGATTAACAGAAAATACTTCATCAATGCCGAGTCCCCTGGCATACCCCTGATAAGCAAGCGAGCTGTCGATGAACCGGTCGCATAAGACGATTTTCCCTTCTTCAAGCGCCGGTTTTACTTTTTCGACTAGGTGCTGCCTTCTTGCGGCCGCATACAACAAGGCCTCTGTTTTGGGATCCATTGCTGTATGGCTTGGATTTAAAATAACCTCGCGAATTCGTTCTGATATTTCAATGCCGCCCGGCTCCCTTGTCGCAAGAACAGAATGGCCGTTTTTCGTCAATTGGTCTGCCGCAGCCTGAAGGATTGTCGTTTTCCCCGCACCTTCAGGCCCTTCAAAAGTAATAAATAAACCGTTCATGATTTCTCCTCTTCTATATATACAGTTAATTGCTTTTGTTTGAGCTGATTGCTGCCCTGAATGTGTACATTCAGATCGACGAGCCGCGTCAGCCGGCTGATCGTCTCTTTTGTTATTCTCTCACCCGCCATGATCAACGGAATGCCCGGAGGATAAGGTGTGACCGATTCGGCGCTTATTCTGCCCGCTGCTTCGGTAAAAGGCACCGATTCTTTTTTGAAGGCAGACAACTTGCTTTTCCGGTAAGGCAAAGCCGTGACTTTTTCAGAAGGGATTCCGATTCCGGCAGGAAGATCATTTCGAACTGCTGTATCTTTCATGTCTTTACTGATTGTGCTGATCAGTTCCGGCGCGGGCATATTTTTTCCTTCAAGCGGCAGGATCAACAGGACTTGCCTTTCATCTGCCAATTCAGGATGGATGCCGTTTGCTTCAAATATGGATTTCAGTTCAAAACCGGAGTGGCCGTACGCTGATCTGATACACAGCTTAAGCGGATCTTGCCGGATACGGGCATCAGCCGGCTCGACAATATCAGCTCCGTTTATTTGAGAAAAGACTTCTCTCATATTGATGAGCTCTTTCTCAATATCGGCTGTTCGATTTGTTTTCAAGATATCTTCGGCGTATGCCCTAGCTATATCCAAAGATGCCATAATTGGGTAGGAAGGACTGCTGCTTTGAAGCACGGACAGATAGTATGCCAGTCTGTCCCTGTTGATCCTGCCGCTGTTAAGATGCAGATAGGACCCCATCGTCATCGCCGGGAGCGTTTTATGCGCGGACTGGACGACGGCATCAGCGCCCGCTTTCAACGACGACTGGGGAAATGGATGGCCCAGCACAAAATGGGCGCCGTGAGCCTCGTCGACTAAAACGGAAATATCGTGTTGGTGGGCCTTTTCTATGATCGGCTTCAGATCAACTGCATGGCCGTAGTAATTTGGATATGTCAACACGATCCCTTTTGCGTGCGGATATTGTGAAATTGCATCTTCAACTGTTTCGTACAGTATATGTGTGGGAACAGCCATCGCCTCATCAATTTCCGGTGTCAAAAAAACCGGATGGGCGCCTGAAAGTTCAATCGCATGAAATACAGACTTATGGCAGTTACGCTGAACGAGTATCGTATCACCCGGCTGACAAACAGCCAGGATCATAGCCAGATTCCCAACGGTCGAACCATTGACGAGAAAAAAGCTTTCTTCCGCTCCGTAAAGCCGCGAAACTAAATCCTGTGCTTCCTTGATGACGCCAGATGGCTCATGTAAATCATCCAGTCCTGTCAGTTCAGTTAGATCCACTTTGAGAATCGTTTCAAAAAAAGTTTTTGCTTCATCAAAAAAGACATCTCCATTGTGATGTCCCGGAACGTGAAAAGAATAATGATGTCCTTCAGCATGGTTCACCAATGCTGTATATAAAGGTGTCTTCATATAAACCGATCCTTTAGTCATCTTCTCTATTTTCTTCGGCATCCAGGCGCTGCCGGATGCCGATATGACATTCTGCATTTATTATACCCTTCAAGGCGGATAACATAAAGGGCGGACCATTTGGTAAATGTTAATCTTGCTTATGATCTACGGTTTTGGTTTTCTTTCATGTCCAGCAGCTTAGCCTTGAGACCATCTTCCATTGCCCTTATTTCTTCTTCTGCCTGCAGCCGCTTTGAACGGCCTTCCTCTTGAATTTTAAGCGTCTCCTCAAGTGTACCGATCAGATTGTCCTGCACTTGTTTCAATGTTTCAATATCAATAAAGCCTCGTTCATTTTCCTTTGCCGTTTCGATCGTATTGGCCTTCAGCATCTCGGCATTTTTCAAGAGCAGTTCGTTTGTTGTGGCCGACACCTGTTTTTGAGCCTCTACTGCTCGGCGCTGCCTCAACAGGGTGAGCGCAATAGCAACCTGGTTTTTCCAAAGAGGGATTGCTGTCATAATCGAAGATTGAATCTTTTCCGCCAGCACTTGATTTGTGTGCTGAATCAAACGGATTTGCGGGGCGCTCTGCAGCGTAATTTGCCTGCTCAACGTTAAATCGTAAACCCGCTTTTCCAGCCGGTCGGCAAACTGAATCATATCGTTTACTTCCTGAACCGCCATATGGTGATGTTCAGTTTTCGATTTCTCTTTTAATTCGGGAATGGTTTTATGATTTAATTCTTCAAGCTTCAGCTGACCGGCTGCAATATAGACATTCAGTGCCTCATAATATTCTTTATTTTTTTCATAAAGGCGTTCGAGCATCTTATTATCATTGATCAGCGCGCTTTTGGAATGCTCAAGTTTTACGCTGATTCTATCTATTTGAGCGCCGGTTTTTTGATACCTTGATAACACTTCTTGAACAGAATGGGATACTCTTCCAAACAAACGGGAAAAGAAGTTCCTTTTTTCAGTTTTCAATTCATCGGGGCTGACCTGTTCAAGCTTTTTCATGAGGTCGCTTAAAACCTGCCCAATTTCACCGACATCTTTCTTTTGGACGTGCTCGAGCATCTCATGTGAGAAGTTCAAGAGTTTGGATTGAGCTTGCGTTCCATACAGAGTAATGCTGTTATGGTTTTTCGGGTCAATCTGTTCGGCCAGTTGAAATGCCTGCCGGCGTTTTTCTTCAGATAACGTATCAACCAGATTCACTTGCTGCCCGCGGAGTTTTTCCTCCACGCCGGAAACAGGCGCTTCTCCTTGTCCAAAAGGATCGGAAAGCAAATCATCAAATTCAAGCTGTGCGCCAGTTTTGTGTAACGATGGTTTATATTCGCTCATTTCAGCTTTCCTCCATCAGCTTTTTTTCATTGAATGCTTCGCGACGTCCAGTTCAAACTCCAAGTGGTCAATGTCTGTTTTCAGCAAGTCATAAAGGTCGTCTTCCAATTGCTTGGCGAGCTTATCGATCATCATACGCGTTTCGCTTAAAGAAACTTCAAGATTCGCATTGCGCTTTGGCTGTGACGCCAAAAACGCATGCTTTTCCGTCAGTTCAACAATTGAATCAAGGCTTTGATAATAAAAGCGTTCAACCTGATAAAAACGCTTTGGTTCGTTCTTTGTGATGCTGTAAATTTTTCTGACGATCCGAAGAATTTCTAGATTCTGTTTAATAGTTTGAATGTTTTTAACTGCAAATAAGGCTTTTCTTAACCGGGCAATTTTCAGCTTAGCTTCCCGCAGATTCTGTTTTATATAGGCATATTCCCGCCTTGTAAGCTGGTTTTCTTTTAAAAATAAATAGGTTCCGTACCATTTCCCGCCAAGATAAACGGCAATCCAGGCTCCGGCTGCGTAAGCGGAGGACAGCAGAAAAGTCTGGTTAAACGCGAAGAAGCTTGTAAACCAAAGGAGCACGGACAATGCACTTGCAGCAGTTGCACGAATCATAAAATGAAGAATCGGTTTCATTACACCACTACTCCTAATTTTTTATGATAAATCGGTCGTTTCATTATACTACTCTCTAATACGGATATCGGCTAAGCAAAGTTTCAGTTCATGGTGTATAGCAAAAAAGACACTTTAACCGTGTCTTCACCACTTTTATTATAACCTTCCTCAATACCGACTTAAAGGCTTAAAAAAAAGACCTGAAACGGTCTAAGAATATAATGGCGGCGTACGGAGACTCTTTAATTTTTTGACATAATCAGAGTATTCGGGGTCTGATGTTGATGTAGATACAATCTTTTTCTCACAATCCGAACATAAAAATTTCGTATAAAGATGAATTCCTTCGGTTTTATTTTCCTCGCAAATGATACACGTTTCCCCATGATTAGACTTACTCATCCATTCCACCTCCATGGGTTTCAGTATTCCCAAAGAACAATATTTGTATACAAAATTAAGAAAGTTTTTGAAGGTTAGATTAGTATATGTAGCCGGGAAGTGTTAGGTGTTTGTATCAATGAGGTTCCAAATAAAAAAGACCAGCTTATATAAGCTGGTCCTCTTAGCGCTTGGCGGCGTCCTACTCTCACAGGGGGAAGCCCCCAACTACCATCGGCGCTGAAGAGCTTAACTTCCGTGTTCGGCATGGGAACGGGTGTGACCTCTTCGCTATCGCCACCAAACTATGCCTTCAGGACGAAGGTACTGGGCGTTCCTCACAGGATGTGAGGGCCTTTAGCCGAGTTTCCTTGCCTTTGGCTTTCTGAGAGGTGTTCTCTCAAAACTAGATAACGGACAGACGATTCACAAATATTTAGGTTAAGTCCTCGATCGATTAGTATCTGTCAGCTCCATGTGTCGCCACACTTCCACCTCAGACCTATCAACCTGATCATCTTTCAGGGATCTTACTTCCTTATAGGAATGGGAAATCTCATCTTGAGGGGGGCTTCATGCTTAGATGCTTTCAGCACTTATCCCGTCCGCACATAGCTACCCAGCGATGCCCTTGGCAGAACAACTGGTACACCAGCGGTGCGTCCATCCCGGTCCTCTCGTACTAAGGACAGCTCCTCTCAAATTTCCTGCGCCCGCGACGGATAGGGACCGAACTGTCTCACGACGTTCTGAACCCAGCTCGCGTACCGCTTTAATGGGCGAACAGCCCAACCCTTGGGACCGACTACAGCCCCAGGATGCGATGAGCCGACATCGAGGTGCCAAACCTCCCCGTCGATGTGGACTCTTGGGGGAGATAAGCCTGTTATCCCCGGGGTAGCTTTTATCCGTTGAGCGATGGCCCTTCCATGCGGAACCACCGGATCACTAAGCCCGACTTTCGTCCCTGCTCGACTTGTAGGTCTCGCAGTCAAGCTCCCTTGTGCCTTTACACTCTGCGAATGATTTCCAACCATTCTGAGGGAACCTTTGGGCGCCTCCGTTACCTTTTAGGAGGCGACCGCCCCAGTCAAACTGCCCACCTGACACTGTCTCCCTGCCCGATAAGGGCAGCGGGTTAGAAGGTCAATACAGCCAGGGTAGTATCCCACCGATGCCTCCACCGAAGCTGGCGCTCCGGTTTCCAAGGCTCCTACCTATCCTGTACAAGCTGTACCAACATTCAATATCAGGCTGCAGTAAAGCTCCACGGGGTCTTTCCGTCCTGTCGCGGGTAACCTGCATCTTCACAGGTACTATAATTTCACCGAGTCTCTCGTTGAGACAGTGCCCAGATCGTTGCGCCTTTCGTGCGGGTCGGAACTTACCCGACAAGGAATTTCGCTACCTTAGGACCGTTATAGTTACGGCCGCCGTTTACTGGGGCTTCAATTCGCACCTTCGCTTACGCTAAGCGCTCCTCTTAACCTTCCAGCACCGGGCAGGCGTCAGCCCCTATACTTCGCCTTACGGCTTCGCAGAGACCTGTGTTTTTGCTAAACAGTCGCCTGGGCCTATTCACTGCGGCTCTCTCGGGCTTGCACCCTAACAGAGCACCCCTTCTCCCGAAGTTACGGGGTCATTTTGCCGAGTTCCTTAACGAGAGTTCTCTCGATCACCTTAGGATTCTCTCCTCGCCTACCTGTGTCGGTTTGCGGTACGGGCACCTCTCACCTCGCTAGAGGCTTTTCTTGGCAGTGTGGAATCAGGAACTTCGCTACTATATTTCGCTCGCCATCACAGCTCAGCCTTACGGGAAACGGATTTGCCTATTTCCCAGCCTAACTGCTTGGACGCGGATATCCAATACCGCGCTTGCCCTATCCTCCTGCGTCCCCCCATTGCTCAAATGGTGAGGAGGTGGTACAGGAATATCAACCTGTTGTCCATCGCCTACGCCTTTCGGCCTCGGCTTAGGTCCCGACTAACCCTGAGCGGACGAGCCTTCCTCAGGAAACCTTAGGCATTCGGTGGAGGGGATTCTCACCCCTCTTTCGCTACTCATACCGGCATTCTCACTTCTAAGCGCTCCACGAGTCCTTCCGGTCTCGCTTCACAGCCCTTAGAACGCTCTCCTACCACTGTTCGCAAGAACAGTCCGCAGCTTCGGTGATACGTTTAGCCCCGGTACATTTTCGGCGCAGAGTCACTCGACCAGTGAGCTATTACGCACTCTTTAAATGGTGGCTGCTTCTAAGCCAACATCCTGGTTGTCTAAGCAACTCCACATCCTTTTCCACTTAACGTATACTTTGGGACCTTAGCTGGCGGTCTGGGCTGTTTCCCTTTCGACTACGGATCTTATCACTCGCAGTCTGACTCCCAAGGATAAGTCTTTGGCATTCGGAGTTTGACTGAATTCGGTAACCCGGTAGGGGCCCCTAGTCCAATCAGTGCTCTACCTCCAAGACTCTTACCTTGAGGCTAGCCCTAAAGCTATTTCGGAGAGAACCAGCTATCTCCAGGTTCGATTGGCATTTCACCCCTACCCACACCTCATCCCCGCACTTTTCAACGTGCGTGGGTTCGGGCCTCCATTCAGTGTTACCTGAACTTCACCCTGGACATGGGTAGATCACCTGGTTTCGGGTCTACGACCACGTACTCATGCGCCCTATTCAGACTCGCTTTCGCTGCGGCTCCGTCTTTTCAAACTTAACCTTGCACGGGATCGTAACTCGCCGGTTCATTCTACAAAAGGCACGCCATCACCCGTTAACGGGCTCTGACTACTTGTAGGCACACGGTTTCAGGATCTCTTTCACTCCCCTTCCGGGGTGCTTTTCACCTTTCCCTCACGGTACTGGTTCACTATCGGTCACTAGGGAGTATTTAGCCTTGGGAGATGGTCCTCCCGGATTCCGACGGAATTTCACGTGTTCCGCCGTACTCAGGATCCACTCAGGAGAGAACGAAGTTTTGACTACAGGGCTGTTACCTCCTATGGCGGGCCTTTCCAGACCTCTTCATCTACCTCGTTCTTTTGTAACTCCGTACAGAGTGTCCTACAACCCCAAGAGGCAAGCCTCTTGGTTTGGGCTGTTCCCGTTTCGCTCGCCGCTACTCAGGGAATCGCATTTGCTTTCTCTTCCTCCGGGTACTTAGATGTTTCAGTTCCCCGGGTCTGCCTTCTCATATCCTATGAATTCAGATATGGATACTGCTCCATTACGAGCAGTGGGTTTCCCCATTCGGAAATCTCCGGATCAAAGCTTGCTTACAGCTCCCCGAAGCATATCGGTGTTCGTCCCGTCCTTCATCGGCTCCTAGTGCCAAGGCATCCACCGTGCGCCCTTTCTAACTTAACCGTTAAAAAGAATCACTACAGAAAATTCTTGTGAATGTCTACTTTCGTTATCTAGTTTTCAAAGAACACGTTGGTGGAGCCTAGCGGGATCGAACCGCTGACCTCCTGCGTGCAAAGCAGGCGCTCTCCCAGCTGAGCTAAGGCCCCGTGTATAAAGATGGTGGGCCTGAGTGGACTCGAACCACCGACCTCACGCTTATCAGGCGTGCGCTCTAACCAGCTGAGCTACAGGCCCATCTTTTGATTCATATGAAGGAAGTTCCTTCAAAACTAAACAAGATCCAAACGCACCTGTCTATAAGACCGCAAGGTCTTATATTCCGTATAATATCCTTAGAAAGGAGGTGATCCAGCCGCACCTTCCGATACGGCTACCTTGTTACGACTTCACCCCAATCATCTGTCCCACCTTCGGCGGCTGGCTCCAAAAGGTTACCTCACCGACTTCGGGTGTTACAAACTCTCGTGGTGTGACGGGCGGTGTGTACAAGGCCCGGGAACGTATTCACCGCGGCATGCTGATCCGCGATTACTAGCGATTCCAGCTTCACGCAGTCGAGTTGCAGACTGCGATCCGAACTGAGAACAGATTTGTGGGATTGGCTTAGCCTCGCGGCTTCGCTGCCCTTTGTTCTGCCCATTGTAGCACGTGTGTAGCCCAGGTCATAAGGGGCATGATGATTTGACGTCATCCCCACCTTCCTCCGGTTTGTCACCGGCAGTCACCTTAGAGTGCCCAACTGAATGCTGGCAACTAAGATCAAGGGTTGCGCTCGTTGCGGGACTTAACCCAACATCTCACGACACGAGCTGACGACAACCATGCACCACCTGTCACTCTGCCCCCGAAGGGGAAGCCCTATCTCTAGGGTTGCCAGAGGATGTCAAGACCTGGTAAGGTTCTTCGCGTTGCTTCGAATTAAACCACATGCTCCACCGCTTGTGCGGGCCCCCGTCAATTCCTTTGAGTTTCAGTCTTGCGACCGTACTCCCCAGGCGGAGTGCTTAATGCGTTTGCTGCAGCACTAAAGGGCGGAAACCCTCTAACACTTAGCACTCATCGTTTACGGCGTGGACTACCAGGGTATCTAATCCTGTTCGCTCCCCACGCTTTCGCGCCTCAGCGTCAGTTACAGACCAGAGAGTCGCCTTCGCCACTGGTGTTCCTCCACATCTCTACGCATTTCACCGCTACACGTGGAATTCCACTCTCCTCTTCTGCACTCAAGTTCCCCAGTTTCCAATGACCCTCCCCGGTTGAGCCGGGGGCTTTCACATCAGACTTAAGAAACCGCCTGCGCGCGCTTTACGCCCAATAATTCCGGACAACGCTTGCCACCTACGTATTACCGCGGCTGCTGGCACGTAGTTAGCCGTGGCTTTCTGGTTAGGTACCGTCAAGGTACCGCCCTATTCGAACGGTACTTGTTCTTCCCTAACAACAGAGTTTTACGATCCGAAAACCTTCATCACTCACGCGGCGTTGCTCCGTCAGACTTTCGTCCATTGCGGAAGATTCCCTACTGCTGCCTCCCGTAGGAGTCTGGGCCGTGTCTCAGTCCCAGTGTGGCCGATCACCCTCTCAGGTCGGCTACGCATCGTCGCCTTGGTGAGCCGTTACCTCACCAACTAGCTAATGCGCCGCGGGTCCATCTGTAAGTGGTAGCTAAAAGCCACCTTTTATGATTGAACCATGCGGTTCAATCAAGCATCCGGTATTAGCCCCGGTTTCCCGGAGTTATCCCAGTCTTACAGGCAGGTTACCCACGTGTTACTCACCCGTCCGCCGCTGACCTAAGGGAGCAAGCTCCCATCGGTCCGCTCGACTTGCATGTATTAGGCACGCCGCCAGCGTTCGTCCTGAGCCAGGATCAAACTCTCCATGAAATAATGGAGCGCAGATTAAGTTCGTCACATCCTGTGACAACATCTGCATGACCTGCATCGTGCAGGCCCCTGACTACGCACACTCAAATGTGCGATTTATAAAAATGAATTAACAGGTACGTTTTGTCTTGTTTAGTTTTCAAAGAACTTCGTTGCCGCTCTCAAAGCAACTATAATATCTTAACATTTAATCGTGATGTCGTCAACAACTTTTTTTCAAAAAAATTATTCGTCATTAGCGACAAATATTAATTTAACACCTTTAAATATATTTGTCAACAAAAAATTATATTGCGATAAATTGTTTAATGACAATAAGAGCTGCTACACCGGGAACCCCCAATAATCCGCTCACTCCGGTTGTTACAATATTAATCGGCACGTGAATGCCCACGCTCTCGCCAAACAGATTCACACAGAACAAAAACAAAGCGCCGACTACAAATCTAACCGCTATTCTTCCGATTAATCGCAAAGGCTTAAATGATGCTTTTGAAAAAAACAACAGGGCAACCAAAGCTACAATTGCCCCGATAAAGATAACAGATCCCATGAATTCCCTCACTCCTCGCTCGTTCTTGTACAAGCATATGATGGGAATCATGCAAATAGACCTGCTACTTCCAGCTGCCGATCCTTAAATTTCTTTTTTTTGCTTCCCGCAAATAAAAAAAGTACTTTGCCTCGGCAACCTTTAATTCGTAAAGAACTTCTGGGGAAGGCTCTAGGCTGTTTTCAATCAGCCGCTTTTGCCTGTTCCATTCTTCCTTTTGATGGATCAGCTGTTCAACCAGCTTGTTATCAAATTCTTTTCTAAGCTTCTTTTTCCGAAGAAAACCCATGGTAACGCAATCTCCTCCCTCTACATTTCACGTCTGCCTTCAAGCGCTTTAGAAAGAGTGACTTCATCTGCATACTCCAAATCGCCTCCGACCGGAAGTCCATGGGCAATTCGTGACAGCTTGATACCAGACGGCTTTAAAAGCCTTGAAATGTACATGGCCGTTGCTTCTCCTTCTATATTCGGGTTTGTCGCGAGAATGACTTCAGTCACCTGATCATCCTGCAACCGCTTCAGCAATTCGGGTATTTTAATATCTTCCGGACCGATGCCGTCCATCGGAGAAATCGCTCCATGCAAAACATGGTACAGTCCGTTGTACTCCTTCATTTTCTCCATAGCAATGACATCTTTGGGATCCTGAACAACACATATGACCGATTTGTCTCTTCTCGTATCTTCACAAATATAGCAAGGATCTTGATCTGTTATATGTCCGCAGACCGAGCAATATGTCAAATTGCGCTTTGCGTTTACCAATGCTTTTGCAAAATCTAACACGACGTCTTCTTTCATACTAAGAACAAAAAAAGCCAGACGGACCGCCGTCTTGGGTCCGATTCCTGGCAATTTCATAAAGCTGTCAATCAGCTTTGATATTGGTTCAGGATACTGCATTCTTATTTTCCTCCTAGAATAAACCCGGCATGTTCATTCCTTTTGTAAACTTACCCATCGTTTCATTTGTTACTTCGTCAACTTTTTTCAAAGCATCGTTTGTCGCTGCAAGAACAAGATCTTGAAGCATTTCAACATCTTCAGGGTCTACGACTTCCTCTTTGATGATGACGTCGATGACTTCTTTTTGGCCGTTCACCTTAACGGTCACCATTCCACCGCCTGCAGTACCTTCGAGTACTTTTTCAGCCAGCTCCTCCTGTGCCTTTTGCATATCCTTTTGCATTTTTTGCATTTGCTTCATCATTTTCTGCATGTTACCCATTCCACCGCGCATACTCAAATCCACTCTCTTTCATGTTTTTATTCTTTAATTTCAATCAGTTCCGCTCCGAACAGTTTTTTAGCTTCTGCTACGAGCGGATCTTCTTCTTTCGGTTCGTTTGCTTCAGAATCTTCCGGCTGGTGATCCTGCAAAAATTCTTCTCTTATTTTACCCCATTGGGCTTCGGGAACGCCAACTATATCTATCCTTCCGCCGAGCATTCCGTCCAAAATTTGTTCCAGATTCGTCCTGACTCCGTTGTTGTCTTCAGCTACCATTTTACAGTGAATTTCGTATTTGAATGCGAGGACAAATGCTTTTGAAGATGCAGCCACCGGTTCGCTGTCATTTAAAAGGGCCGCATGTGATACTTTATTCTGCTGTTTCAGCTGGGCAAGCAATTGTCCCCAGCAGCCCTTTAATTTTTCGAGATCCGGTCTTGTGGCATCCTTTAATATTTCATGAATGCGGCCGACAGGCGCTTTATACGCGCTTTTTATGCTTTTTTGCGGACGGGACGCTTCTTTAGCCTGGGCGGGAGCAGAAGAGACCTGCACACCTTGTGTTTTAAGCCTCTCAATCTCCTGTTCAAGCTGCCGAACCTTGTTGACGAGATTGTCCACTTCCGGCTGGGCGGCCGCGGATGCCCCTGCTTTTGGTCCCTGGCAGAGCTTCACAACCGCAACTTCAAAGAAGATACGCGGATGATTCGTCCATTTCATTTCCTGATGGCTTTTATTTAATATATCGATCATTTCGTAAAGGTCTGATGCGGGAATTTGCCGGGATAGGGTTTGGAACTCTTCGTCCACCTTCACCTTTTCAAGAACGCCTTCTAAATCGGGCGCCGTTTGATAAAGAAGCATATCCCTGAAGTAGAAAATCATATCCTCGATTAATTTTGCCGGATCTTTCCCCTGCTGAAGGAGTTCGTTCAATGTTTCCAAAGCACCGGAAACATTTTTTTCGTGAAGGGTTGAGGCGAGCTTTCCAATATAGTGCTGTGACACGGCGCCTGTTATCAGCAGCGCATCATCCACCGTCAGCTCTTCTCCGCTGAATGATACGGCCTGATCGAGCAGGCTCAGCGCATCCCTCATGCCGCCGTCCGCGGCACTGGCGATGATGTCTAAGGCTCCGTCCTGCACCTTTAACTGTTCAGCTTCGACGATTTTTTTCATTCGTCCGACAATTGCCTGCGAGGTAATCCTCTTAAAATCAAATCGCTGACATCTAGAAATAATCGTTAAAGGAATTTTATGAGGCTCTGTTGTTGCGAGAATAAAGATACAATGCTCCGGCGGCTCTTCAAGCGTTTTTAGAAGGGCGTTGAATGCGCCGATAGAAAGCATATGTACTTCATCTATGATATATACTTTATACGTGACGGCAGACGGGGCAAATTTCACCTTGTCGCGGATGTCGCGTATTTCATCTACACCGTTGTTAGAAGCGGCGTCAATTTCGATCACATCTGAAATCGAACCGTTTGTAATGCCTTTGCACGCGGAGCATTCGTTACACGGTTCACTGACCGGAGCGCGCTCACAGTTGACAGCTTTGGCAAACAGTTTTGCGGCGCTTGTTTTTCCCGTTCCCCTCGGTCCGGAAAACAGATAAGCGTGCGAAAATTTCTTTTGTAAAAGGGCATTTTGCAACGTTTTCGTGATGTGCTCCTGACCGACTACATCTTCAAACAACTGCGGCCTGAACACTCTATATAAAGCCTGGTAACTCACAAACACGCCCTCCTCTTGTTTTCATCATTTCCATTATACATGATGCGGCTTTCAAATCCAAAAGCTCTTCTTAAGAAAAAAACTCATCTATATTCAAATAGATGAGTTCTTAATTTGATGATTGATTTACCGTGCACCTTCTGTCGATTCGCTACCCTAAGCGTTACTTAAGCAGTTAGCTCAGCCCAGGCAACCCTGCGGCACATGGAAGGTTCCACTTAATGCTGCTTCCTTCCGGACCTGACATGGTTCATGGATTCCCATTGCGCAGGACCCAAGCGTCAACACCACTTGCTTAAGGCAGACCTTAAAGTAAACGAACCTCGAGAAAGGGATTCGGCCTCGCTCGAGCGGATTGCGAGTACAGGGCACCGCTACCTCCCCGCTTAGCACGGCAAAATAAATATCAAATTATTTAAGCTGCGTCTTGATGTGACGCACTCATTAGTATAACTTGTTTCATCCTAAATTGCAAATTTCCGTCATCACAGCTCGCTTTGCTTTTCTGCTTTCTTTTTCGCGCGGAGCTTTCTGAAAAAATCGCTCAGCATCCTGCCGCATTCTTCTTCCATTACGCCGCTCACGACTTCAGCCTGATGATTGAATCTCTCCTCCTGCAGGAGATTCATCAAAGTCCCTGCACAGCCGCCTTTCGGATCAGACGCTCCGAACACCACTTTGTCGATTCTGGAAAGAACGGCCGCTCCGGCACACATCGGACATGGCTCAAGGGTAACGTAAAGAACAGCTCTCTCCAGCCGCCAGGTCCCCAGCTTCCGGCATGCCTCTTCAATGACGAGCATCTCCGCGTGGGCAACCGACCTTTGCTCGGTTTCCCTCAGATTATGGGCGCGGGCGATAATTTCCCCATCCAGAACGAGTACAGCACCAATCGGCACTTCGCCTTTTTCTTCGGCTTTTCTCGCTTCATTGACCGCTTCTTTCATATAAAACTCGTCTTGTGTCATCCGCATGCACTCTTTCAATGTTTTTCGCCAAACTGAATAGGCTAACTTATAGTTAAAGGAATATAAAATCTGAAAGGAGACAATCGCATTGTCCAATTCAGCTCTCATTATAGTCGACATCATTAATGATTTTCAATTCGATATGGGTAACGTTCTTTCCAAAAAGACCAGAAATATCACCGAGCATCTTCTGGCATTAAAAGAACACGCAGCCAAAATGAAATGGCCTATCATATACATTAATGACCATTTTGGAATTTGGCAAGCGGATATTGCTGCCATTATCAAGAAATGCAAAAACGGCAGGAGCGAATATATCATCGACCGGCTTGCACCGAATGACAGCGATTATTTTTTAATCAAACCAAAGCACTCAGCCTTTTACGGCACTGCTCTTGAAACATTGCTGCATGAACTTCATGTCGATCATTTGATCATCACTGGGATCGCAGGCAATATCTGCGTATTATTTACGGCAAACGATGCTTATATGCGGGAGTACGAGATTACGATTCCGCGCGATTGCATCGCCTCAAACAATGAAAAAGACAACAAATACGCCTTGACGATGATGGAAAATGTTCTGTTCGCCAATATCACGACGGCTAAGGCGATTACCTCCGAAACTTAGAGCATGAAACACTTCCTTTCATCATATAGTGGTAGCAATGAGAAAGGAGGCGTTTCCCATTCAGATTTATGTCGTGAAAAGAGGCGATACCCTTTACCAAATCGCGAATCGTTACCGAACAACAGTTAATGAAATTGTCGCGACGAATGAAATTCCGAACCCGAATCGGCTTGTTGTCGGACAAACCATCGTGATCCCGATCGCCGGCGAGTTTTATGAGGTCAGACAGGGAGATACATTAGCATCAATCGGAGCACGCTTTAATATTTCTCCGGCTGAACTGGCGAGGATCAACCGCATTCAGGTTAGCGCCGTTTTACCGGTCGGACTGCTGCTTTACATCCCCCCTCGGCCAAGACGGAACATTGAAACAAACGCCTATATCGAACCTCGGGGAGAAAGCGTAAGCCCCGCTTTGCAGCAGGCGGCAAGAGAGGCTTCGCCATACTTGACCTATCTGGGCGCTTTCAGCTTCCAGGCGAAGCGGGACGGCACACTCGAAGAACCGCCGCTGAACAACTTAAAAGAAATTGCCGACAGACATCGGACTACGATGATGATGATTGTCACCAATCTCGAAAATGAAGCTTTCAGCGACGAACTCGGCAGGATCATTCTGACGGACCAGAATGTAAAAAACAGATTGCTCGATAACATCGTTGCAGCGGCCAGAAGATACGGTTTTAAAGACATCCATTTTGACTTCGAATACTTAAGGCCCGAAGATAGAGAAGCCTATAATCAGTTTTTACGGGATGCCCGGGCCCGCTTCAGGCAGGAAGGCTGGCTCATCTCAACCGCGCTTGCTCCGAAAACGAGAGCGGATCAGCCCGGACAATGGTATGAAGCCCATGATTACCGGGCCCACGGCGAAATTGTCGATTTCGTCGTGCTGATGACATATGAGTGGGGCTACAGCGGAGGGCCCCCGATGGCGGTATCGCCGATCGGGCCCGTCCGGGACGTGATCGAATACGCACTCACGGAAATGCCCGCCAGCAAAATCGTCATGGGACAGAACTTGTACGGCTATGACTGGACGCTCCCCTATACGCCAGGCGGACCGCTGGCCAGAGCAATCAGCCCCCAGCGGGCGATTGAGATCGCGAGCGAGAACAATGCGGCGATACAGTACGATGAAACAGCTCAGGCTCCAAACTTCCGCTATACGGACAATGCCGGCAAACAGCATGAAGTATGGTTTGAAGACGCCCGCTCGATTCAGGCAAAGTTTGATCTGATTAGGGAATTGAATTTAAGGGGAATCAGCTATTGGAAGCTCGGCCTGTCCTTCCCGCAAAACTGGCTCTTGATAGCCGATCAATTTAATGTTGTTAAAGAGACGTTCCCAAGTTAAAGGAACGTTTTTTTTCATGGCAGCGGATGATGATGTGATACAATATGTATGGTTCACAAATGAATTTCTTTAGTAGGAGGACACCTATGAATACAGCCCCTTTCATTGCTGTCGAAGGCCCCATCGGCGCGGGAAAAACAACCTTGGCCAGCATGCTCTCCGAAAAGCTCTCACTCTCTTTGGTCAAAGAAATCGTCGAAGAAAACCCTTTTCTTGATAAATTTTATGATGAAAAAGATGAATGGAGCTTTCAGCTTGAGATGTTTTTCCTCTGCAATCGCTATAAGCAGCTTGAAGATACCGAGAAAAAGTATTTGCATCATCACATGCCCGTTGTTTCGGACTATCATATTTATAAAAACCTCATTTTTGCCGAACGGACGCTGGAAGGCAAAAAACTTGAGAAATACAGAAAAATTTATCAGCTGCTTACAGAAGATCTGCCGAAACCAAACGTCATCATTTACATAAGAGCGAGTCTTCCAACTTTATTGGAACGGATCAAAAAACGCGGACGGCCGTTTGAACAAGAAATGGACAAGCAATACCTGGAACAGCTTATCAATGATTATGAGGCGGCCATTAAGCAATTTAAAGAATCCGATCCGCCAATACCCGTCATTGAAATTAACGGAGATCAGGAAGACTTCGTAATCTCAGAAGCCGTTTTCAATCGAATTGCCGATCAAGTAAAGGAGTATATAGAATGAGTGTATATGATATTCCGAAAGATGCTATCATTACTGTTGCAGGAACGGTAGGAGTGGGGAAATCCACATTGACAAAAGAGCTTGCAAAAAGGCTCGGATTTAAAACCTCTCTTGAAGAGGTCGTGAATAACCCTTATTTGGAGGCTTTTTACCAAGACTTTGAACGCTGGAGCTTTCACCTGCAGATTTTCTTCTTGGCAGAGCGCTTCAAAGAACAAAAATACATTTACGAATCGGGCGGCGGATTTGTTCAGGACCGTTCAATTTATGAAGATACAGGCATTTTCGCCAAAATGCACGCCGATAAAGGCACAATGTCAAAAGTCGACTATAAGACGTATACGAGCCTGTTTGAAGCGATGGTCATGACGCCTTACTTCCCCCGCCCCGACGTTTTAGTCTATTTAGAGGGCGATTTGGAAACGATTCTCGACCGCATCCAAAAACGCGGACGGGAAATGGAACTGTTAACCGACAGATCGTATTGGGAAGAAATGTACACTAGGTATGAAAACTGGATCAGCGGATTTAACGCCTGTCCGGTTGTCAGAGTCAATATTGATGAATACGACCTGTTCAACAACTCAGCCTCTCTCGATCCAATCATTGAAAAAATCAGTGAAGCCATTCAAAGATAAACAAGCAAAAAGAGCGGATTCCCTTGAAGAGCCGCTCTTTTTGCTGCATATAAAAAAACCGCTGCCCTATCCAGGCAGCGGCAACACAATCTCCAATTTATGCTTTTCAATCACTAAAATGCAAATCAATAATGGCGGAGGAAGAGGGATTCGAACCCCCGCGGGCTTTGACACCCCTGTCGGTTTTCAAGACCGATCCCTTCAGCCAGACTTGGGTATTCCTCCGTATCGACAAGAATTAATATAACATGTCCTATCTTTTTAAGTCAAGGGATTTTTTTATAAAAAATTTATTTTATTGTTCACGCTTCTCATTATATGCAAAAATAATAATAAACGCAAAGGGTGATGGCATTGTGGAAACATTTTATAAGCCGTTTGCCTCAAGATTACACGCTGAACAGACCTATTGAAACAGGAAAGCTTCAGAAAGCAGAAGAACTCCTCGGCGTCTCTTTTCCTGATGAACTGGTCAGCCTTTTAAAAATGACAAACGGCATTAATGATACTTTCGGGGATCATCTCATTTGGCCTGCGGACAGAATAATAGAAGAGAATCTAGACATGAGATGTACCGACTGTTTTAAGCCGTTTGATTGTTTGCTCTTTATAGCAGGTGCGGGCAATGGCGATTTATTTGCTTATTCTATTTTAAACGGCTCCATACGGAAAAATGATATTTATGTTTGGAATCATATAGACGACAGCCGAATATGGGTCGCACCTTCTTTAAAATCATTCATAAAAGGCTGGATCGACGGAACAATCACCATTTAAAAAACGATCTTAGGCAGGAGCATGATGAAATGAATTACCTATCAAAAGAATTGGCGGAGGAAATTGTCGAAAGAACCATGTCGATTATTCGGCACAACATTAATATGATGGATGAAAACGGGGTTATCATCGCTTCAGGAGACCGTTCGAGAATCGGTGATGAACACGCAGGAGCGAAGGACGCACTTGCAGCTGAAAAGGTTATCAGCATCACGCCCGAAGAATGCTCGGCTTTAACGGGAACGAAGCCCGGCGTAAACCTTCCCATCGTATTTCATGATGAAATAATCGGCGTCATTGGAATCACGGGGCCGCCTTCTGAAGTCAGCCGTTACGGAGAACTTGTCAAAATGGCAGCGGAGCTAACAGTCGAACAGGCATTTTTAACAAAACAGCTGACATGGGATCAAAGGCTCCGCGAAGAAACGGTCATCCAAATGATTCAGGGGACTGATCTAGCATCCCTTGACTTCTTTGAACGTGCAGAGCGATTAAACATACCGCTTGACGGCCAGCGTACTTGTCTTGTGTTTGAGCTCCCATCGGCTGATATGAAGCCGGCGTTTATTAAAAAACTTGAAAAGCATTTAACCGCGAAAGATTTGTACGCCAATATTTCTTTAAAAGAGGTCGCAGTTATTCTGGCAGGCGCCCCCACTAAAAGCAGGTCTGATCTCTTTTCAGCTTGGAACGGCTGGCTCAGCCAATGGAAAACAGTCAGAGGCGCGCTTGGCGAGCAGGCTGACCAGCTTCAGCAGCTGCCATTTTCCTATCAAAGTGCAAAACAAACGCTCAAGATTGCTGAAAACAATTGTAGTTTATACGATTATCGAGAGTTTGCGATTCCTGTTTTATTATCAAAAATAGAGCATCCGGATCAGGAGATTCACTTTCAAAACATCTGGGATCGCCTTTCCCAAGCAGATCAAAAAGGCGAATTAACTCATACCCTCCTCTGCTACATAGAAGAAAACGGCGAAATCGGGGAAACTTCATCAAGACTCTTTATTCACCGCAACACCTTAAACTACCGGCTCAGAAAGATTGAATTGGCAACGGGGTGTAATCCAAAACGGTTTGACGACCTATTCAAACTGTATACAGCCATTACTCTTTTTTCACCCTTTTGTGCAAATGAACAATTTTAATATAGGATAAAAGGACGAAATCCGTATACCTGACCAATTCTCCCTTATACAGAAAGCGTTTACAATTGGACGTAAGGGAGGGTATGCACATGGATATTCAAATCAATGCAATAGGCGCCTTATGCGCATTAGTCATATCAATCTTTCTCATTCTGAAAAAAGTCCCGCCGGCTTACGGCATGATGATCGGCGCATTGGCCGGAGGCTTAATCGGCGGCGCAGATTTAATAGAGACGACGGATCTCATGATAGCAGGTGCTAAAAACATGATTCCCGCGGTGCTCCGCATCTTGGCGGCAGGCGTGCTCGCCGGCGTTCTGATTCAATCCGGCTCCGCAGCGGTGATTGCGGAAACCATTGTCAATCAGATCGGAGAAAAAAGGGCGCTTCTTGCCTTAACATTGGCAACAGCCATCTTAACAACGGTCGGCGTATTCGTTGATGTCGCCGTCATCACAGTCGCTCCGATCGCTCTGGCGATCGCGAGGCGGACCTTTATCAGCAAAGCGGCCATTCTGTTGGCGATGATCGGCGGGGGAAAAGCGGGCAATATCATGTCGCCAAACCCTAATGCCATTGCCGCTTCAGATGCCTTTCACGTCCCTTTGACATCCGTGATGGCCGCCGGGATCATCCCCGCTATTTTCGGATTGGGCGCCACTTACTTGCTGGCAAAACGCCTTTCAAATAAAGGAACAAAAGTAGCTGCAAATGAGATTGAGACCCAAACGGCACAACAACTGCCGGCATTTTGGGCGGCGGTCAGCGGCCCTGTGGTCTCTATCCTGTTGCTCGCCTTAAGGCCTGCGGCAGGAATTACGATTGATCCGATTATCGCTCTGCCGGCTGGAGGCCTCGTCACTGCGATCGCATCGGGGCAAGCAGGCAAACTGAGGGATTTTGCCGCTTCAGGACTGTCAAAGATGTCAGGCGTTGCCGTGATGCTGCTCGGAACTGGAACCCTTGCAGGCATCATCGCCAACTCCAAACTCAATTCTTTAATCACCGACACCCTTGTCGGCTTGGGTCTGCCGTCGTTTCTCTTAGCTCCAATCTCGGGCATGCTGATGTCAATGGCAACCGCCTCGACAACCGCCGGCACCGCTGTCGCCAGCAGTGTATTCGGCCCGACATTGCTTGATCTTGGCGTCGCCGGCCTCGCAGGTGCGGCGATGATTCACGCCGGAGCAACGGTGCTCGACCATCTGCCTCACGGAAGCTTTTTTCATACGACGGGAGGCAGCGTATTCATGGCCATGAAAGAACGATTAAAGCTGATTCCATATGAGTCGGTCATCGGCTTAATCCTAACGATTATCTCGACTTTGATTTTTGGAATTTTTCAATTCTTTATTTAAAAAGGAGCAGGTACCATGAAAATCGTAATCGCACCTGATTCATTTAAAGAAAGCATGACATCGCTTGAGGCGGCTAGAAGCATTGAAAAAGGCTTTAAAGAGATTCTGCCTGACGCCGAATACGTCAATATTCCGGTTGCCGACGGAGGCGAAGGAACCGTTCAGGCTCTGGTTGACGCTACCGGAGGAGATATTGTATATCAAACGGTCACTGGCCCTCTCGGGAAGCCCGTAAAGGCAGCTTACGGCCTGCTTGGTGACGGAAAAACGGCTGTCATCGAAATGGCTGAAGCGTCAGGCCTTCACCTCGTTCCACCTGAACAGCGGAATCCCCTGTTAACGACAACGAGAGGAACCGGAGAGCTGATTCTGGATGCTGCGGAAAAAGGAGTGTCCCAGATCATCATCGGACTCGGCGGAAGCGCGACAAATGACGGCGGCGCGGGAATGGCTTCAGCACTTGGCGTGAAGTTTCTAAACCGCGCTGGAGAAGAGATTGAAAATGGGGGCGGTGCACTAGCTGAGATTGCCAAAATCGATGTGAGCGGCCTTGATCCAAAATTAAAGCATATCCAATTCGAAGCCGCCTGTGATGTTGATAATCCTCTTACAGGTCCTCGCGGTGCCTCCGCTGTATTTGGGCCGCAAAAAGGAGCGAACAGTGAAATGACGGCCCACTTGGATCAAAACTTAAAACATTATGCTGCAGCTGTCAAAGCAGAGCTGGGATGCGAAATCGATTCACTCCCGGGAGCCGGAGCGGCCGGAGGATTGGGAGCTGGCCTGTGCGCCTTTTTAAAAGCGGAATTAAAAAGCGGTGTTGACATTGTTTTAGATACTTTGTCTTTTTCTGAACGCATTAAAGGGGCCGATCTTGTAATTACAGGCGAGGGAAAAATAGACGGCCAAACGGTCAGCGGAAAAACGCCGGCCGGCGTCGCAAAACGCGCCTGCAGCGAAAATATTCCGGTTATTGCATTTGCCGGATCGCTCGGTGAAGGCTGCGAGCTTGTTTATGATATCGGCATTTCCGCTCTCTTTTCGATCGTGCCCGGCATCAGCTCCTTGGAGAACGCTCTTGCCGATGGAAGTTCAAATCTTACGCGCTGTGCGCGAAATGTAGCCGCCGTCTGGTCACTCGAATAAAAAAAGCGCGCCTATTGGCGCGCACTTTTTTATGGTTGAATAACGTCTCTGTTCCCCATGTATGGACGAAGCGCTTTAGGGATGATGACGCTTCCGTCCTCCTGCTGATAATTTTCCAATAATGCGGCAACCGTTCTGCCGACTGCCAAGCCGGATCCGTTTAGCGTATGGACATGCTCTGGCTTGCCTTTTGCTTCCCTTCTGAATCTGATATTCGCCCGTCTGGCCTGGAAAGCTTCAAAGTTGCTGCATGATGAAATTTCGCGATATGTGTTTTGGCTTGGAATCCATACTTCAATATCGTATTTTTTCGCAGCGGTAAACCCCAGATCGCCCGTACACATGCTCATCACCCGATAAGGAAGCTCAAGCAGCTGAAGAACCTTCTCCGCTTGATTTGTCAGTTTTTCAAGCTCTTCATATGAATCCTCAGGCTTCACAAATTTCACCAGTTCAACCTTGTTAAATTGGTGCTGGCGAATCAAACCGCGCGTATCACGTCCGGCAGAGCCTGCTTCTGAACGGAAGCACGCACTGAACGCCGCATAATTGATCGGCAGCTCGTCAGCTGACAAAATTTCATCGCGATGCAGGTTCGTAATCGGCACTTCCGCCGTCGGAATTAAGAAATAATCTTCTTCCCTGATCTTAAAAGCATCTTCCTCAAACTTCGGCAGCTGTCCGGTGCCTGTCATGCTTGCGCGGTTCACCATGTACGGCGGGATGACTTCCGTATAGCCGTACTCGTCTACGTGGAGATCAAGCATAAAGTTATACAATGCGCGTTCAAGTCTGGCGCCGAGCCCTTTATAGAAAACGAAACGGCTTCCCGTTACCTTGCCGGCCCGTTCAAAATCGAGAATATCCAATTGATCGGCAATATCCCAATGAGGCTTCGGCTCAAACGAAAACTCAGGGAGTTCGCCCCATTTGCGAACTTCCACGTTGTCGTCTTCAGTCTCACCGACCGGAACAGACTCGTGGGGGATGTTCGGGATAGACAACATGATTTTATCAAGCGAAGACTCGACCGTTCTCAGCTCTTCATCAAGTTTTTTAATGTCTTCACCGACTTCGCGCATTTCTTTAATGAGGTGGTCAGCATCTTTTTTCTCGCGCTTTAAAGCGGCAACCTGCTGAGATACCTCATTGCGCTTCCCTTTCAGCTCTTCCACTTTGACGATCAATTCTCTTCTCTTTGTATCCAATTCCTCAAATTGATCAAAATCTGATAAATCTTCTCCCCTGTGGGCAAGCTTTTGTTTGATTTCTTCAAAATTTGCCCGCAGCAGTTTGACATCAAGCATCTGCCTCGCTCCTTTTATACTGATTTGACCGAAAAAAAGAGCCCTTGTCCCCTAAATAAAAGGGACGAGAGCTCTCGCGTTGCCACCCTGATTGAAAACAGGCGTCTACCTCCTGCTTTCCGCTTATTTTGATAACGGTTCTCCCGTAAATGCCTACTTTGACTGTTCAGCAATTCGCTCAAGGATGGATTCGGACAGCATCTTTCGCCGATTCGCACCAACCATCGGCTCTCTTGGAAAGAGAGGCTCCCTACTGCTTCCTATCAACGCTTTTCGATCTATATTGTCTTATAAATGTACTACAAGTTTTAACAGCTTTCAACCGTTTTATACGACGGCTTCCCGTTTATGCTTTTCCACCATCTCGACAAATAATTTCGTCATTCTGTGATCATCCGTCAGCTCAGGGTGGAAAGAACAGCCGAGAAGATTTCCTTGTTTGGCAGCGACGATTCTTCCGTTGTGTTCCGAAAGCACTTCTACATCTGCGCCCGCTTCCAAAATGTGCGGAGCGCGGATAAATACGCCTGTAAACGGTCCCTCAAGTCCTTTAACGGTTAAGTCTGCTTCAAAGCTGTCCACCTGTCTTCCAAAGGAATTCCGCTCTACCGTTACATCCAGAACCCCGAGATGGGCATCGTTAGTTCCGGCAATGTTCTTCGCCAGGATAATCAGCCCAGCACAAGTTCCAAATACCGGCTTTCCGGATGCGGCAAATTCCTGAAGAGGCTTCATAAACTGATACGTATCGATGAGGCGCCTCATCGTCGTGCTTTCGCCTCCTGGCAAAATCAAACCGTCGATTTCCTTTAACTCTTCCGGCCACTTGATGACTTTTCCGGCCGCTCCGCATGCTTCAATTGAGCGAATGTGTTCTCTTACTGCTCCCTGAAGTCCAAGTACACCAATTGTCAGCATGTCAATCCGTCTCCTTCGTGTTTACCAGCCGCGCTCTTGCATACGCTGTTCTGGCAGCAGATTTGAGATTTCAATCCCTTTCATCGCAGTTCCAAGCTCTTTTGAAAGCTCGGCAATCAGCTTGTAATCCGTGAAATGCGTCGTCGCTTCTACGATTGCTTTCGCGAATTTTGCAGGGTTGTCGGATTTGAAAATACCGGACCCTACGAATACGCCGTCAGCGCCAAGCTGCATCATTAGAGCAGCATCAGCAGGTGTTGCTACACCGCCGGCAGCAAAGTTGACAACCGGAAGGCGTCCTTCGGCTTTAATTTCCTTCAGCAGCTCATAAGGAGCGCCGAGGTTTTTCGCTTCTGTCATCAGTTCGTCATCGCTCATGCCGACTACTTTGCGCACTTGAGCATTCACCTTTCTCATATGGCGGACAGCTTCCACAATATTGCCCGTACCAGGTTCGCCTTTTGTACGAAGCATTGAAGCTCCTTCAGCGATCCGGCGCGTCGCTTCTCCTAGGTCGCGGCATCCGCATACAAATGGAACGGTAAATTCGTTTTTATTTAAATGAAATTCTTCATCTGCAGGAGTCAAAACTTCACTTTCATCAATATAGTCAACGCCAAGCGCTTCAAGAACACGCGCTTCAACGATATGCCCGATGCGTGCTTTTGCCATAACCGGGATTGAAACAGCGTTCATCACTTCTTCGACAATAGTCGGATCTGCCATGCGGGCAACTCCGCCTGCCGCACGGATATCAGCCGGAACGCGCTCCAGCGCCATGACTGCGACGGCTCCTGCTTCTTCTGCGATTTTTGCTTGTTCAGCATTGACAACGTCCATAATGACGCCGCCCTTCTGCATTTCTGCCATACCGCGTTTTACGCGATCAGTACCTGTTTGAGCCATTTCAAGGATCCCCCTAATCAAAGATTGAATTGTCAGATTTAATCCTATTGTATCCTATAATTCCACAAAATCATATGAAAAACACGAAGATTATTTCTATTTTAATAACAAATCGTTAGGATTGTAAATGGTAATTCTATCTGAATATGACAATAAAGAGCCCTATCAAATAGAGCTCTTTATTTTTTAAAACCAGCCGGTTACCATTTCAACAATGCTGTTCCATATACCGGCAAAAAAGCCGCCGATGCTTCTCATCGTTAAAATAAACCAGTTTGCTTTCTCATCATCTTCTTTTGTCACCAGGTTTACACCTGATACATCGCTGCCGAGAAATCCGTAGTCCTTTTCTTCTCCCTTATAGGAGGCCGTCAAGGTACCGACTTTCTCACCTTTTTTAACAGGTGCGGTCAGCTCGTCTTTGTTCAGCGTCACTTTCGCTTTGTAATTCTTTTCTTCACCGTTCTTCACAGGCATTGAAAAGGCTTTTTCTGTGACGATGCCGACTTCAGTTTCTTTCCCTTTGTCGACTGTGACTGTTTCGTTGCCTTTCACTTGTGCGCCTTTTGCGTAAAACTCTTTCATAGTGAAGTTTTCAAATGCATAATCGAGCATTTTTTTCGTTTCTTTAAATCGCGCCGTATGAAGGTCGCCTTTCGCATTCAGAACGACGGAAATCACTCTCATGCCGTTTCTTTCAGCAGTAGCCGTAAAGCATGATCCGGCTGAGTCGGTTGACCCGGTTTTCAGCCCGTCCACACCTTCATATTGCTGAACAAGGCCTTTCAGCATAAAGTTCCAGTTCGGCATATCCATTTCATCGTCTGTGCCTTTTCTGAACTTCGTTTTGGCAATGCTCGCCGTATCGAGGATCTCTGGATAATCGCTCACTAAATGATCGGCAAGGAGCGCCATGTCTCTCGCAGACACTTCATTTTCTTCATTGGCATTTGTTCCGCTCGGATGTTTGCCGTGAAGATCCTTGTTTTCCAAACCTGTGGCATTCACAAATTTGAAATCTTTCATTCCAAGCTCTTTGGCTTTTTTGTTCATTAACTCTACAAACTTCGATTCAGAACCGGCAACAATTTCAGAAAGTGCAATAGCCGCCGCGTTTGCAGAGTAAATTGCAGTCGCCTGATAAAGCTCTTTTACAGTGTATGATCCGTCTTTACGAAGAGGAACATTGGATAGTGAACGATCTTGGGAAATCTCGTATACATAATCGTCAGGCGTGTACTTCTGATCCCATTTCACTTTGCCTTCGTGAATCGCTTCCAACAGAAGATACTCCGTCATCATTTTTGCCATGCTGGCAACAGGAAGACGCTGGTCGGCATTTTTACTGTACAAAATTTTCCCCGATGAAGCTTCCACCAGGATTGCTGCTTTCGCGTCTACATTGATTGGATCATTTGCAGCTTTTGCAGTTGACATAGGAGAAAATGCACCTACAGTCACGGCAAAAGCAACGATTAACATGATCAGCTGCTTTAATCTCTTGCTTTTCAAATCGTGATACCTCCGCTTTTCATCAGACTAATAATCTATATCAAAGCCTTTTAAGACATTTTTCAAACACAACATTATAAATTTTATCATAATGAAGCAAAAAAAAATAGACAGAGTATCACTCTGTCTACGGTTTAATTTTTGTCATATTTGATTAGGAAATGGTATAGTTAGGCGATTCTTTGGTAATTTGCACATCGTGAGGATGGCTTTCCCGCAGGCCTGCTCCTGTCATGCGGATGAACTGCGCATCTTCCCTCAATGCGTGCAAATCTTTCGTTCCGCAGTAGCCCATGCCGGATTTCAAGCCGCCGACAAGCTGATAAACGGTATCAGCAACAGGGCCTTTATAAGGCGTACGGCCTTCAATGCCTTCAGGAACGAATTTTTTGTTTTCCTCTTGGAAGTAGCGGTCTTTGCTTCCTTTTTCCATCGCAGCTACAGAACCCATGCCGCGATAAACTTTAAAGCGTCTGCCTTGATAGATTTCAGTCTCGCCCGGGCTTTCAGATGTTCCGGCAAGAAGGCTTCCTAGCATGACGGCATGACCGCCGGCAGCCAAGGCTTTGACAATATCTCCGGAATACTTGATGCCGCCGTCTGCAATAATCGCAGCGCCGTGTTTTCTTGCTTCAGTCGCACAATCGTAAATCGCTGTCACTTGCGGAACACCGACACCGGCTACTACGCGGGTTGTACAAATTGACCCCGGTCCGATACCGACTTTAACTACATTTGCTCCAGCTTCGATAAGCGCTTTTGTTCCTTCGGCAGTTGCGACGTTACCGGCAATGATATTTAATTCAGGATAAGTGTCGCGGATTTTCTTAACGGTATCCAATACTCCTTGTGAATGGCCGTGCGCGGTATCAACGACGATCACATCGACATTGGCTTCCACAAGCTTTCTGACGCGTGTCATTGTGTCGCCTGTTACACCAACCGCTGCTCCAACCAATAGGCGGCCGTGAACATCTTTCGCTGAATTCGGGAATTCGATTACTTTTTCAATGTCTTTAATCGTAATTAGCCCTTTTAAAACACCTTGATCATCTAAAAGAGGGAGTTTTTCGATCTTGTATTTTTGAAGAATTTTTTCTGCTTCATCCAGGGTTGTACCAACAGGAGCCGTAACAAGCTCTTCTTTTGTCATAACATCGCTGATTTTCATGGAGTAATCAGAAATAAATCGCAGATCACGGTTTGTAATGATTCCAACCAGCTTCTGATCCTCTTCATTGTCAACAATCGGAACACCGGAAATTCTGTATTTGCCCATCAAATGCTCTGCATCAAAAACTTGGTGCTCTGGTGTCAGGAAAAACGGATTTGTAATGACGCCGCGCTCTGAACGTTTGACTTTGTCAACCTGCTCAGCCTGCTGTTCAATTGACATGTTTTTGTGGATAATACCCAGTCCGCCCTGCCTTGCCATCGCGATGGCCATTTGAGCTTCTGTAACTGTATCCATGCCTGCACTAATAATTGGAACATTCAGCTTGAGAGACGGTGTAAGCTCTACCGATAAATCGACGTCGCGCGGAAGTACCTCCGATTTAGCCGGAACGAGCAATACATCATCAAATGTTAAGCCTTCTTTTGAAAATTTGCTTTCCCACATTAGTAAATCCCCCTCTTTTCGGCAAAATATTATATGTAGATTATCAACTTGAATACCCACTGTCAAGAAAGCGAGAAACAGTTGTAATTTTTAGAAAATAACCATAAGGGAAGTGGAGTCCATGCAAGATAAAGGATGGAAGGATTTAAAGCTATTTTATTCGGTCGAAACAGCCCAGCATTTTCTTGAAATGGTATATAAAAATCAAGGAATGGAAGATGCCAAAAAAAATTCCTATAAAAACGGAGAGCGGTTTATTTTTTTTCTTAAACATGCGGAAGCCTTTTACAAGCAAGCCAAAATCGCTACGTTGGAAATCAAACCGATTTTATTATTTTACGGCATGGCACAGCTATTGAAAGCCTGCCTGTTAATGACAGATCCTTCCTATCCAAGCCATACTTCAGTGCTCGCCCATGGCGTGACCACTAGAAAACGAAAAAAACAAAATTACCGCTTTTATGAAGATGAAGTAAAAATCCAAAGGAACGGCCTATGTATGCACGTCATCAGGTCCCTTTTCCAATTATCCGGATTGGAAGATGAACGATTCAATATGAAGCAGCTTTTGGCGAGAATTCCGGAGATCAATAAAGTACTGGCATTTCAAAGAAAACCGAATCCAATAGTAAAAGCAGCCGTCGAAGACCGGCTCATTTGGCTGCCAAGCGAGACGCCCGATGCTTACAATATGTCGTCAAAGCGTTTCATCGAACATGTCGAATACCATTTAAACTGGTCTTTCTGCCGTGAAGAAAAAGAGGGGATCATTTTTTCCGCCGCTCAAAAAGAATGCCGTCCCAGCACTTCGACTACCTTGCTTTATGATTTGGAACATGGCGCATATTATTTTCCGGCTGAACGGGATCGCTTTTTAAAGCTCCCGGAAATATTGGTGCATTACTTGGTTGCTTACAATTTAAGCATGATTGCCAGGTATGAAACAGAATGGTGGTATGACCTTCTTCTTCAAAGTGCCAGCGATGATTATGTCATCATCCAACAGTTTTTACATATAGTCGAGTCAAAGTTCCCTTATTATATCGCTGAATTGCTTATTCGAAAAAAAGAAAACAACAAAAAAGACCAGCTTATATAAGCTGGTCCTCTTAGCGCTTGGCGGCGTCCTACTCTCACAGGGGGAAGCCCCCAACTACCATCGGCGCTGAAGAGCTTAACTTCCGTGTTCGGCATGGGAACGGGTGTGACCTCTTCGCTATCGCCACCAAACTATGCCTTCAGGACGAAGGTACTGGGCGTTCCTCACAGGATGTGAGGGCCTTTAGCCGAGTTTCCTTGCCTTTGGCTTTCTGAGAGCATTCTCTCAAAACTAGATAACGGACAGACGATTCACAAATATTTAGGTTAAGTCCTCGATCGATTAGTATCTGTCAGCTCCATGTGTCGCCACACTTCCACCTCAGACCTATCAACCTGATCATCTTTCAGGGATCTTACTTCCTTATAGGAATGGGAAATCTCATCTTGAGGGGGGCTTCATGCTTAGATGCTTTCAGCACTTATCCCGTCCGCACATAGCTACCCAGCGATGCCCTTGGCAGAACAACTGGTACACCAGCGGTGCGTCCATCCCGGTCCTCTCGTACTAAGGACAGCTCCTCTCAAATTTCCTGCGCCCGCGACGGATAGGGACCGAACTGTCTCACGACGTTCTGAACCCAGCTCGCGTACCGCTTTAATGGGCGAACAGCCCAACCCTTGGGACCGACTACAGCCCCAGGATGCGATGAGCCGACATCGAGGTGCCAAACCTCCCCGTCGATGTGGACTCTTGGGGGAGATAAGCCTGTTATCCCCGGGGTAGCTTTTATCCGTTGAGCGATGGCCCTTCCATGCGGAACCACCGGATCACTAAGCCCGACTTTCGTCCCTGCTCGACTTGTAGGTCTCGCAGTCAAGCTCCCTTGTGCCTTTACACTCTGCGAATGATTTCCAACCATTCTGAGGGAACCTTTGGGCGCCTCCGTTACCTTTTAGGAGGCGACCGCCCCAGTCAAACTGCCCACCTGACACTGTCTCCCTGCCCGATAAGGGCAGCGGGTTAGAAGGTCAATACAGCCAGGGTAGTATCCCACCGATGCCTCCACCGAAGCTGGCGCTCCGGTTTCCAAGGCTCCTACCTATCCTGTACAAGCTGTACCAACATTCAATATCAGGCTGCAGTAAAGCTCCACGGGGTCTTTCCGTCCTGTCGCGGGTAACCTGCATCTTCACAGGTACTATAATTTCACCGAGTCTCTCGTTGAGACAGTGCCCAGATCGTTGCGCCTTTCGTGCGGGTCGGAACTTACCCGACAAGGAATTTCGCTACCTTAGGACCGTTATAGTTACGGCCGCCGTTTACTGGGGCTTCAATTCGCACCTTCGCTTACGCTAAGCGCTCCTCTTAACCTTCCAGCACCGGGCAGGCGTCAGCCCCTATACTTCGCCTTGCGGCTTCGCAGAGACCTGTGTTTTTGCTAAACAGTCGCCTGGGCCTATTCACTGCGGCTCTCTCGGGCTTGCACCCTAACAGAGCACCCCTTCTCCCGAAGTTACGGGGTCATTTTGCCGAGTTCCTTAACGAGAGTTCTCTCGATCACCTTAGGATTCTCTCCTCGCCTACCTGTGTCGGTTTGCGGTACGGGCACCTCTCACCTCGCTAGAGGCTTTTCTTGGCAGTGTGGAATCAGGAACTTCGCTACTATATTTCGCTCGCCATCACAGCTCAGCCTTACGGGAAACGGATTTGCCTATTTCCCAGCCTAACTGCTTGGACGCGGATATCCAATACCGCGCTTGCCCTATCCTCCTGCGTCCCCCCATTGCTCAAATGGTGAGGAGGTGGTACAGGAATATCAACCTGTTGTCCATCGCCTACGCCTTTCGGCCTCGGCTTAGGTCCCGACTAACCCTGAGCGGACGAGCCTTCCTCAGGAAACCTTAGGCATTCGGTGGAGGGGATTCTCACCCCTCTTTCGCTACTCATACCGGCATTCTCACTTCTAAGCGCTCCACGAGTCCTTCCGGTCTCGCTTCACAGCCCTTAGAACGCTCTCCTACCACTGTTCGCAAGAACAGTCCGCAGCTTCGGTGATACGTTTAGCCCCGGTACATTTTCGGCGCAGAGTCACTCGACCAGTGAGCTATTACGCACTCTTTAAATGGTGGCTGCTTCTAAGCCAACATCCTGGTTGTCTAAGCAACTCCACATCCTTTTCCACTTAACGTATACTTTGGGACCTTAGCTGGCGGTCTGGGCTGTTTCCCTTTCGACTACGGATCTTATCACTCGCAGTCTGACTCCCAAGGATAAGTCTTTGGCATTCGGAGTTTGACTGAATTCGGTAACCCGGTAGGGGCCCCTAGTCCAATCAGTGCTCTACCTCCAAGACTCTTACCTTGAGGCTAGCCCTAAAGCTATTTCGGAGAGAACCAGCTATCTCCAGGTTCGATTGGCATTTCACCCCTACCCACACCTCATCCCCGCACTTTTCAACGTGCGTGGGTTCGGGCCTCCATTCAGTGTTACCTGAACTTCACCCTGGACATGGGTAGATCACCTGGTTTCGGGTCTACGACCACGTACTCATGCGCCCTATTCAGACTCGCTTTCGCTGCGGCTCCGTCTTTTCAAACTTAACCTTGCACGGGATCGTAACTCGCCGGTTCATTCTACAAAAGGCACGCCATCACCCGTTAACGGGCTCTGACTACTTGTAGGCACACGGTTTCAGGATCTCTTTCACTCCCCTTCCGGGGTGCTTTTCACCTTTCCCTCACGGTACTGGTTCACTATCGGTCACTAGGGAGTATTTAGCCTTGGGAGATGGTCCTCCCGGATTCCGACGGAATTTCACGTGTTCCGCCGTACTCAGGATCCACTCAGGAGAGAACGAAGTTTTGACTACAGGGCTGTTACCTCCTATGGCGGGCCTTTCCAGACCTCTTCATCTACCTCGTTCTTTTGTAACTCCGTACAGAGTGTCCTACAACCCCAAGAGGCAAGCCTCTTGGTTTGGGCTGTTCCCGTTTCGCTCGCCGCTACTCAGGGAATCGCATTTGCTTTCTCTTCCTCCGGGTACTTAGATGTTTCAGTTCCCCGGGTCTGCCTTCTCATATCCTATGAATTCAGATATGGATACTGCTCCATTACGAGCAGTGGGTTTCCCCATTCGGAAATCTCCGGATCAAAGCTTGCTTACAGCTCCCCGAAGCATATCGGTGTTCGTCCCGTCCTTCATCGGCTCCTAGTGCCAAGGCATCCACCGTGCGCCCTTTCTAACTTAACCGTTAAAAAGAATCACTACAGAAAATTCTTGTGAATGTCTACTTTCGTTATCTAGTTTTCAAAGAACACGTTGGTGGAGCCTAGCGGGATCGAACCGCTGACCTCCTGCGTGCAAAGCAGGCGCTCTCCCAGCTGAGCTAAGGCCCCGTGTATAAAGATGGTGGGCCTGAGTGGACTCGAACCACCGACCTCACGCTTATCAGGCGTGCGCTCTAACCAGCTGAGCTACAGGCCCATCTTTTGATTCATATGAAGGAAGTTCCTTCAAAACTAAACAAGATCCAAACGCACCTGTCTATAAGACCGCAAGGTCTTATATTCCGTATAATATCCTTAGAAAGGAGGTGATCCAGCCGCACCTTCCGATACGGCTACCTTGTTACGACTTCACCCCAATCATCTGTCCCACCTTCGGCGGCTGGCTCCAAAAGGTTACCTCACCGACTTCGGGTGTTACAAACTCTCGTGGTGTGACGGGCGGTGTGTACAAGGCCCGGGAACGTATTCACCGCGGCATGCTGATCCGCGATTACTAGCGATTCCAGCTTCACGCAGTCGAGTTGCAGACTGCGATCCGAACTGAGAACAGATTTGTGGGATTGGCTTAGCCTCGCGGCTTCGCTGCCCTTTGTTCTGCCCATTGTAGCACGTGTGTAGCCCAGGTCATAAGGGGCATGATGATTTGACGTCATCCCCACCTTCCTCCGGTTTGTCACCGGCAGTCACCTTAGAGTGCCCAACTGAATGCTGGCAACTAAGATCAAGGGTTGCGCTCGTTGCGGGACTTAACCCAACATCTCACGACACGAGCTGACGACAACCATGCACCACCTGTCACTCTGCCCCCGAAGGGGAAGCCCTATCTCTAGGGTTGCCAGAGGATGTCAAGACCTGGTAAGGTTCTTCGCGTTGCTTCGAATTAAACCACATGCTCCACCGCTTGTGCGGGCCCCCGTCAATTCCTTTGAGTTTCAGTCTTGCGACCGTACTCCCCAGGCGGAGTGCTTAATGCGTTTGCTGCAGCACTAAAGGGCGGAAACCCTCTAACACTTAGCACTCATCGTTTACGGCGTGGACTACCAGGGTATCTAATCCTGTTCGCTCCCCACGCTTTCGCGCCTCAGCGTCAGTTACAGACCAGAGAGTCGCCTTCGCCACTGGTGTTCCTCCACATCTCTACGCATTTCACCGCTACACGTGGAATTCCACTCTCCTCTTCTGCACTCAAGTTCCCCAGTTTCCAATGACCCTCCCCGGTTGAGCCGGGGGCTTTCACATCAGACTTAAGAAACCGCCTGCGCGCGCTTTACGCCCAATAATTCCGGACAACGCTTGCCACCTACGTATTACCGCGGCTGCTGGCACGTAGTTAGCCGTGGCTTTCTGGTTAGGTACCGTCAAGGTACCGCCCTATTCGAACGGTACTTGTTCTTCCCTAACAACAGAGTTTTACGATCCGAAAACCTTCATCACTCACGCGGCGTTGCTCCGTCAGACTTTCGTCCATTGCGGAAGATTCCCTACTGCTGCCTCCCGTAGGAGTCTGGGCCGTGTCTCAGTCCCAGTGTGGCCGATCACCCTCTCAGGTCGGCTACGCATCGTCGCCTTGGTGAGCCGTTACCTCACCAACTAGCTAATGCGCCGCGGGTCCATCTGCAAGTGGTAGCTAAAAGCCACCTTTTATGATTGAACCATGCGGTTCAATCAAGCATCCGGTATTAGCCCCGGTTTCCCGGAGTTATCCCAGTCTTACAGGCAGGTTACCCACGTGTTACTCACCCGTCCGCCGCTGACCTAAGGGAGCAAGCTCCCGTCGGTCCGCTCGACTTGCATGTATTAGGCACGCCGCCAGCGTTCGTCCTGAGCCAGGATCAAACTCTCCATGAAATAATGGAGCGCAGATTAAGTTCGTCACATCCTGTGACAACATCTGCATGACCTGCATCGTGCAGGCCCCTGACTACGCACACTTACATGTGCGATTTATAATGAATTAACAGGTACGTTTTGTCTTGTTTAGTTTTCAAAGAACTTCGCTGCCGCTCTCAAAGCGACCACTTAAATATAACATTTATAAGACAAGCGGTCAATACTTTTTTAAAAAAAGTTTTTGTTGTTGCTTTTATAAGCGACCAAGAGAAATTATAGCACATTATGTTCCTGATGAAAAGATTATATTTGAAAGATTGAATAGAAAAACATGCAGCCATTTGGCTGCATGTTTTTATGATTCATCCGCTTCCTGTTCTTCTGAATCGTTCTCTTCATCTTTTTCAACTAAAGCGACAGTCGCGACATGCTCTTGTTCACCTAAGCGGATAAGTCGCACACCTTGAGTGACGCGTCCGGTCGTGGAGATATCTTTAATATCCATCCGAATGATCACGCCGCTTGCTGTGATGATCATTAAATCTTCTTCTCCTGTCGTTGCTTTCACTGTCACAAGAGATCCGTTATTTTCTGTGATTTTGCAGGTTTTCAGCCCTTTTCCTCCGCGGCTTTGCACCCTGTATTCTGAAGCGGGCGTCAGTTTTCCGTAGCCCTTTTCAGTTACGATTAGCACGTGTGAATCCTCTTCCAAAATCTCCATGCCGACAACAACATCGTCATCTGTCAGATTGATGCCCTTAACGCCGGCTGCTGTTCTTCCCATTTGCCTTACATCTGTTTCAGGGAAACGGATGAGCAGACCGTTCTTCGTGCCGATAATAATTTGTTTATTTCCATCCGTCAGGCGGACAGCGATCAATTCATCCTCATCGCGGAGGCTTAAGGCGATCAATCCATTATTGCGGATATTCGCGAATTGAGAAAGCGGTGTGCGTTTTGATATTCCGTGTTTTGTCGTGAAGAACAAATAAGACTCGTCATCAAATTCGCCTACCGGAATAATCGCGTTGATCCATTCTCCTTTTTCCACTTCAAGCAGGTTAATAATCGGAATTCCCTTCGCTGTCCGTCCGAATTCAGGGATCTCATATCCTTTCGCACGGTACACCTTCCCTTTATTCGAGAAGAAGAGAATGGTGTCATGGGTGGATGTTGAAATCAGGTGTTCAACGAAGTCGTCTTCATTTGTACCCATGCCCTGAATGCCTTTCCCGCCCCGTTTTTGGCTGCGGTAAGTGGAAGAAGGCAGACGTTTGATATATCCGTTATGAGTTAAAGTCACAACGATATTCTCGCGCGTGATGAGATCTTCATCCTCAATCGTCTCAAGGCCCGATGTCACGATTTCAGTACGGCGCTCATCATTAAAGCGCTCTTTAACTTCTGTGAGCTCTTCCCGAATGATTTCAAGAACTTTCTCTTCGTCTGCTAAGATTGCTTTTAGCTCTGCAATCAGCTCAACAAGGCTTTGATATTCCTCTTCGATTTTTTCGCGTTCCAGCCCTGTTAAACGCTGGAGACGCATGTCCAAAATCGCCTGGGCCTGTTTTTCAGTCAAAGAAAACTTCTCAATCAATCCGTTTTTTGCGATTTCAGCCGTTTGCGAATTTCTAATTAGGGAAATAACTTCATCAAGGTGATCAAGCGCCACTCTCAAGCCCTCAAGAATATGGGCCCGCGCTTCCGCTTTGCGAAGCTCGAATGCAGTACGCCTTCTGATCACGACTTTTTGATGGTCGAGATAATGCTCCAGACACTGCTTCAAGCTCAATACTTTCGGCTGGCCGTCAACAAGCGCCAAAAGATTAATGCCGAATGATGTTTGAAGAGCGGTCTGCTTGTACAAGTTATTTAACAGTACATTGGCATTTGCATCCCTTCTCAGTTCAATGACGATGCGCATTCCGTTTCGGTCTGATTCATCGCGGAGATCCGTAATGCCGTCGATTTTCTTATCGCGCACTAGATCGGCGATTTTTTCGATCAGCCTTGCTTTATTCACTTGGTACGGTATTTCCGTAATAATGATTACCGGTTTGCCGGAAGATGTTTCTTCGATTTGAGCTTTGGCTCGAAGCGTAATTGATCCCCGGCCTGTTTCATAGGCCTTTCGGATACCGCTTCTTCCCAAGATCAGCCCTGCTGTAGGGAAGTCGGGTCCAGGAATGATCTCCATCAATTCCGGAAGCGTGATATCAGGGTTTTTGCTGACCGCCAAAACACCGTCAATGACTTCACCGAGCTGATGCGGCGGGATGTTTGTGGCCATACCTACAGCAATACCGGCCGCTCCGTTGACAAGCAAGTTCGGAAATCTCGCAGGCATAACAACCGGCTCTTTTTCCGAACCGTCATAGTTGTCCTGGTAATCGATTGTGTCTTTATTGATGTCGCGCAGAATTTCCATTGATATTTTAGACATTCTCGCTTCTGTGTAACGCATGGCCGCAGCCGAGTCGCCGTCAACAGAACCGAAGTTTCCATGGCCTTGAACGAGCATGTACCGATAGTTAAAATCCTGCGCCATTCTGACCATGGCTTCGTAAACAGCAGAATCACCGTGAGGGTGGTACTTACCGATAACTTCGCCGACAATACGCGCGGATTTTTTATACGGCTTATCACTTGTCATCCCAAGGTCGTTCATCGCATACAATATTCTTCTGTGCACCGGCTTCAGACCGTCTCTTACGTCCGGAAGAGCGCGGGAAACAATAACACTCATTGCGTAATCTAAAAAAGATGTGCGCATTTCCTGACTGATATTGACTTCCTGAACTTGGGGCTTATGTTGTTCACTCATTAAAAAACCTCCCTGGAGAATCTACATGAGTTGTGTGGGAGTAGATTTGTATTTATACTCTTCAACGAATTAGGCTATTCTCCATTATATCAATAATCTTGATTTTATACACATCAAATGACTAGAGCGCCAAAGGCTCATTCTAGAAAAGACCTTATTTCAATTAAGCGAAAATAAGGTCTTACAATCATTAAATATCCAAATTCTTTACATATCGGGCATTCTCTTCGATGAAGTTGCGGCGCGGTTCAACCTTGTCGCCCATCAGCATTTCAAAGGTTTCATCCGCATCAATCGCATCTTTGAGCGTTACTTGAAGCAATGTCCGCGTTTCTGGATCCATCGTCGTTTCCCAAAGCTGTGTCGCATTCATCTCGCCCAAACCTTTGTAGCGCTGCAGGCCTGGCTTAGGATTTTGCGGAAGCTCTTTTAAAATTTCTTCGAGCTGCTGGTCATTGTACGCATACTCAACGCGTTTCCCCTGCTGTACTTTGTAAAGAGGCGGCTGAGCGATGTAGACATATCCTTGTTCGATAATCTGTCTCATGTAGCGGTAGAAAAAGGTCAGCAGCAATGTTCTGATGTGTGCACCATCGACGTCGGCATCCGTCATAATCACGACTTTGTGGTAGCGGGCTTTTTCAAGGTTGAAATCTTCCCCGATTCCGGTGCCAAGGGCGGTGATCATAGAACGAACCTCATTGTTGGACAATATTTTGTCCAGGCGGGCTTTTTCGACGTTCAAAATTTTCCCTCTCAAAGGCAAAATTGCTTGGAAATGACGGTCGCGGCCCTGTTTTGCCGATCCGCCCGCAGAGTCACCCTCAACGATGTAAAGTTCGGAAATCGTCGGGTCTTTAGAAGAACAGTCAGCAAGTTTCCCCGGCAGATTGGACACTTCAAGGGCGCTTTTTCTGCGCGTCAATTCGCGTGCTTTCTTTGCAGCCATCCGTGCTCTGGCGGCCATAACCCCTTTTTCAACGATTTTTTTCGCTGAATCCGGGTTTTCTAGCAGAAACTTTTCAAGCGCTTCTGAAAATAGCGCATCTGTTATCGTACGCGCTTCTGAGTTGCCGAGCTTTGTTTTCGTCTGCCCTTCAAATTGAGGATCCGGGTGCTTGATTGAAATAATCGCTGTCAAACCTTCCCGGACGTCTTCTCCGCTTAAGTTCGGATCGCTTTCTTTGAATACGCCGTTTCTTCTCGCGTAATCATTGATGACCCTCGTCAAACCGGTCTTAAAGCCGGCTTCATGGGTTCCGCCTTCATACGTATGAATGTTGTTAGCAAATGAATAAATGTTGCTTGTATAGCTGTCATTGTATTGAAGAGCCACCTCGACTGTAATGCCGTCTTTGGATCCTTCAATATAGACCGGCTCTTCATGAATAACTTCCCGCGAACGGTTCAAGTGTTCAACATAGCTTTTAATACCGCCTTCATAGCAGTATTCATTCTTGCGTTCTTTTCCTTCTCGCTTGTCTTCGATCGTGATTTTGACGCCTTTTGTCAAGAAAGCGAGTTCGCGGACACGAGTGGCGAGCGTATCATAGTCGTATTCAGTCGTTTCCGTGAATATTTCCGGATCAGGCTTGAAGTGTGTGGTCGTTCCCGTCACTTCCGTATCTCCAATGACTTTCAAATCAGCTTTCGGAACGCCACGTTCAAATTCCTGATAATGGATTTTTCCATCTCTGTAAACCGTTACATCCAGCTCGGTTGAAAGGGCGTTAACAACAGAAGCACCGACGCCGTGCAAACCGCCCGAAACTTTATATCCGCTTCCGTCAAACTTTCCTCCGGCGTGCAGGACAGTCATGATGACTTCCACAGCGGGACGACCCATCTTCTCATGAATACCGACCGGGATACCCCGTCCGTTGTCTTTTACTGTGATGCTGTTGTCTTTTTCAATTGCGACATTGATTTCAGTGCAGTAACCGGCCAATGCTTCATCGATGCTGTTATCGACAATTTCCCATACTAAATGGTGCAGACCTTTGCCGCTTGTCGACCCGATGTACATTCCGGGTCTTTTCCGAACGGCTTCCAATCCCTCTAGAACCTGTATCTGATTTTCATCGTAATTATTTTGCTGTTCCATTGCCACGCACATTCACCTACACTTTTCTTCAAACATAATAAATTTATAGTTAAGATTCTTTATGAATCGATTTCCGGCTTGGATTGCGCCCGTTTTTTCAACGTGCCTGAGGCTAAAGGAGAAAAATAAATCGATTGTAATGTGACAACAATTGACTTCGGCGTGCTGTTAGAAGAGACAATCCGCTGTTTTTGCTTGCTTAAAAACTCCTCAACAATCGGCGATGTCTTTGCCTTGTAATCAAAAATAGCCACAATTTCACGCGTTGAGACGACAAAATCGTCACCTAAGTGGATATACAATCCCTCACCCCATTTTTTCAGTCCGATAGCGTGCCATTTTCAACACGAAAGATTTCCGCTTCGTTTAAGGTTTTATGATCAATTCCATCAACGCTTGTCGTTGTTACGAATGTTTGAACGCGGCCTTGAATGGTGTGGAGCAAGTGAGACTGCCGATAGTCGTCCAGCTCTGATAAAACATCATCCAAAAGCAGAATCGGGTATTCTCCTATCTCTTCCTGAATCAAGTCGATTTCAGCCAATTTAAGCGACAATGCAGTCGTGCGCTGCTGGCCCTGCGATCCGTAAGTCTGCACATCACGGCCATTGACATAGAAAAGAACATCATCCCTGTGGGGACCTGAAAGAGATACCCCCCGTTCTATTTCTTTATCTCTTAATTTAGAAAACGTTTCTTGATAACTATTGATCATTTTCGACAAATCGGGCGAATCTGATACGTGAAGAGACGTATGATACTTTAACGTCAGCTCTTCCAGACCTCTTGAAATTCCGGAATGAATGGGCTGAGCCCATTTTTCAAGCTGATCGACAAACTGAAGCCGTTTCATCACAACCTTTGCCGCGAATTCCGTAAGCTGTTCCGTCAGCACGTCAAGCATCGTTTGATCGGTTTGCTTTCTCGTTTGAAGCTGCTTCAAGAAATGATTCCGTTGTGAAAGGATTTTTTGGTAAAGAGAAAGGTCATGAAGATAGACAGGTGATACTTGGCCGATTTCCATGTCGAGAAACCTTCTTCTGACCTGAGGACTTCCTTTTACGAGATTTAAATCCTCCGGCGCGAACATAATCGTGTTGACAGCCCCGACATACTGGCTCAGCTTCTGCTGTTCAATATGATTCACTTTACCTTTTTTTCCTTTTTTGGAAATCACAAGCTGAATGGGAACAGAACCGTTTTTTTTAATGACCCTGCCTTCTATTTTAGCATAGTCTTCATCCCATCGTATGAGTTCTTTATCATTTGACGTCCGATGGGATTTCGCCATCGCAAGCACATAGATCGCTTCCATCAAATTTGTTTTTCCTTGAGCGTTCTCTCCGATAATCACGTTCACTTTGTTCTCAAATTGAAGGTCAAGGCGCTCATAATTACGGTAAGACGATAATGTAAGATTTTGGATATACAATCAATACCACCTGCTTTTAGCCGACGACTTGAAATGAACCGAATCCTTCAATCGTCACCACATCTCCGACATACAGTTTTCGTCCGCGGCGGTTATCCGGCTCGTCATTGACGAGTACTTCATATTCCGATAAAAACCATTTTGCCATTCCTCCGGACTGAATGACATCCGCCAATTTCAAAAACTGGCCGAGGGTAATCATCTCTGTATCAATAGCCACCGTCTTTGTCATTATATCGACCTCTTTCAATATCACTAATATCTAATTGTACTAAAAAACAGGGAAAGAAGGAAAGGGGAAACTTGCGGTATGAGCAATCAAGGCAGGGCGAGAGCGCTTTTCTCCAGAAAAAATAAGAGAAGCTGCCGGACCAGCCGGCAACTTTCTATTCCAACAAATTAATACGTCCGGACAGGAAGAATTAATTGGACGATCGAATCGTCATTCGGCGTACGGATCAGAAAAGGCCTCATAGCGCCTGTGAAGCTTACATGAATGTCCTCTCCTTCAAGAACTTTAAGGGCATCCAGCATATATTTCGGACTAAAGGATATCTTTAAGTCTTCCCCTTCGATCTGCTCGGCATTCACCGTTTCAACAACCTTTCCGATTTCCGGAGAGTTTGAAGAAATTTCGATCGACTCATTGGCGGCTGCGGAAAGTTTCACCACGTTGTTTCGTCCTTCTCTCGCCAAAAGCGAAGCCCTGTCGATCGCCTGGAGAAATTCCTTAGTATTGACAATCAAGTTCGTTTTGCTTTCCTGAGGAATCAGGCGGTTCGTATCCGGATAGTTTCCGTCAAGAAGCCTGGAGAAAAACAGAACGTTTTTTGTTTTAAACAGCACTTGTGTTTCGGTAATCACAATATCAACAAGCTCCTGATGGTCATCAAGGATTTTGCTGAGCTCGGTTAAGCTTTTTCCTGGGATGACGACATTGTATGAACTGTCTTCGTTAATGTCGAGCTTAGCTTTCCTTAGCGCAAGACGATGACTATCCGTTGCAGTGCATATTAATTCACCGCCAGTGACATTCCAGTTTACACCTGTCAAGATTGGGCGTGTTTCTGAGGTGGACACTGCAAAAACGGTTTGGCGGATCAGGTTTTTCAGCAGATCGGTCGGAATTTGAAAAGCGTGATGCTCTTCAATTTGCGGCAAAAGCGGATATTCGCTTGCATCCAAACCGTTTAAGTTAAACTCTGCTTTGCCGGAGCGGATGATCGTTAAGTATTGATTTTGAACCTCGATTTCCACTGTTGACATCGGCAGCTTTTTGACAATTTCACTGAAAAAACGGGCTTGAAGCACAATGCTGCCGGGCTGTTCAATTGTCACGATCTCTAAATCGCCGTCTTCTTTCGGGATAAACGATTCAATCGAAATATCGGAATCGCTGCCTGTCAGAGAGACCCCTTCATCAGAGGCCACGATTTTAATACCGGTTAAGATCGGAATCGTCGTTCTTGAAGAAACGGCTTTTAACACATCTTGGACACTTTCGACCAGGCGGTCTTTTTGAATTGTAAACTTCATAATCATCCTCCTTGCGGGAATCTATTAATTATTATGTTTTATAAAAATAGCAGAAGTACTAGTAGGGGCTGTGGATTTGTGGATAAGTGTAAAAAAGAACGGAAACACAGCCTATCCACATGTGGACAGACTGTGTAAGGCCATGTTCAAGTTATTCACACTTTCCCGCTCATCACTTATCTCAGCTGCTCTTTAATTTCTTTAATCTGCTGCTGAAGCTGTTCATCATCGCTCAGCAGTTTTGATATTTTCTCATGGGCATGGATGACCGTCGTGTGGTCGCGTCCGCCAAATTCTTCGCCGATCTTCGGAAGAGAAGAATCTGTCATTTCTCTTGATAGATACATAGCGATCTGCCGCGGAAAAGCCACCGATTTTGTCCGTTTCTTCGCCTTGAAATCCTCCAGCTTGATATTAAACTGCTGGCCGACGATTCTTTGGATGTCTTTGATCGTAATGACTTTCGGCTTTGAAGAAGGAATGATATCTTTCAAAGCTTCAGCAGCCAGATCGGCGTTAATGTCTTTATTGATCAAGGAAGAATATGCGACAACCCTGATTAATGCCCCTTCCAGCTCCCTGATATTGCTGTCGATCTGATTGGCAATATAAAGCATGACTTCATTCGGGATATCAAGTCCTTCTGCTTTTGCTTTCTTTCTTAAAATCGCAATTCTTGTTTCCAGATCAGGAGGCGTGATGTCAGTGATCAATCCCCATTCAAAACGGGAGCGCAAACGGTCTTCAAGCGTTGGGATCTCTTTTGGAGGCCGGTCGCTGGAAATGACAATCTGCTTTGTTTCTTCATGCAGCGTATTAAACGTATGGAAAAATTCCTCTTGCGTCTGTTCTTTTCCGGCTAAAAATTGAATATCGTCTATTAAAAGAACGTCAACATTTCGATAGCGATTGCGAAAATCGACAGCTTTATTGTCACGGATCGAGTTAATGAACTCATTTGTAAATTTCTCAGATGACAAATAAACCACTTTTGCAGATGGATTGTGATCGATGACATAGTGCCCGATCGCATGCATTAAGTGAGTCTTTCCAAGTCCGACTCCCCCGTAAATAAACAGCGGATTGTAAGCTTTCGCCGGGGCTTCAGCCACTGCCAAAGACGCTGCGTGGGCGAATCGGTTTCCTGAACCGATAACGAACGTATCAAATGTATATTTGGGATTCAGCATGTTTTGCGGAAAATCAGCCGGTTCTTCTTTCGACATTTTTTTGATTGGAGACTTTGGCATAAAATCTTCTTCATTTTGATTCTGAGGAATGACAAATTTAATGCTCAATTCTTCTCCTGTCAGATCATAGATCGTATCGGCGATCAGGTGCAGGTATCTTGATTCAAGCCAGTCTCTGGCGAACTCGTTCGGTGCGGTGATGATCAGCGTATCGCCCTGCAATGAATGGGCCTTTGTCGATTTCATCCATGTTTCAAAGCTGGGCTTGCTCAATTTTTTTTCGATCTGCCCCAAAGCTTGATTCCAAAGATCCGATATGTTTTTCATAATGGCGGTTCGTCCCTCCTTTACCAGCAATATTTGCTTGTCCAACCTGTTATAGAACACAAAAAAAGAGCAAATGGATGAGTCCATTCGTTAATGAAATGTTGAAAACATATAATATAGTAGAAAAACGTCTTTTCGACATTTTTCACAAGATGTGGACAAAATACTGCACACCCTGTGAAAAAACTCTCCACAACTTATCCACAGTTTGTGGATAATGGATTGGCAGCCAATTTGTTATCAAGAGTTAAAACACAAATATAATATCAGAATAAGCGAGTGGTTGCAATGGTTGCGAGGAACTTATCCACATACTATACAAACTGTTGAAGAAATATTGTCCACAACGGTTAGTTTTGTGAAAATGTTGTCGATAATGATTGTGGATAGAAAAAACGAGGAGAAAGATATCCACATTGGCTTTTTTTCGCTTCGTCCATCCCGTTTTCCCGCTTCCAAAAAAATCTTTTAAGCTAAAATTGAGGAAAAATGAAATTAGGCTTTCG